>NZ_JBNCAB010000101.1:0-24198 GCF_049805555.1 Burkholderia sp. DN3021
CGCAGCTGCTGCCCCATCGCTGGACGCCAACCGACGCTTGACCATCTCGGCGATCGGTCCCGTCAAGATGACTTCGCCGGGGGCTTACGTTCTGCTTTCCTGTCGCTCGCAAGCAACGTCGAATCGTCGTGGCTGTGACGACCTGACGGGCGGCGAAAGCTGTCATCTGTCACGGTGGACGAGCGGGCAGATCGCGCGGCGATGCATGGCCGTAACGTCCTCGGAGCGATTACACGCGACTGGCGAACAGACGCGCGGTGTTTACCGCGCGAACCCATCCGCGTGATCAACCGCGCGACCGTATCGTGTTCGTCCCGATTACCGTCACTGCGCATCATGGAAGATGATGCCGACCGTGTGGCGGTGGCCGCTTCTGATCCGGCTTACGCCGTGGCGCAGGTTGACGCGATAGACGCCGCGCGTTCCTTGCACGGGCCTGCCGTGCACGGCGAAGATCACCGCGTCGCCTTGCGTCAGCGGCACCACTTCCGCACGCGACTGCATGCGTGGCCGCTGTTCCGTCAACACGAATTCCCCTCCGGTGAAATCGCGTCCCGGCGCCGACAGCAGGATCGCGACCTGCAGCGGAAACACGTGCTCGCCATACAGATCCTGATGAAGGCAGTTGAAGTCGTCGGCGCCGTATTGCAGGATCAGCGGCGTCGGTCGTGTCTGTCCCGCCGCGTGGCAGCGATCGAGGAAGGTCGCATGGTCTTTCGGATAGCGGACGCCGATCCCGAGTGCCTGGTTCCAGCGATTCGCGATCGGCGCGAGATGCGGGTAGATCGTCGCACGCAACTCGGCGACGATCGCAGGCAGCGGATAGGCGAAATACTTGTATTCGCCGCGCCCGAATCCGTGTCGCGCCATCACGACGCGTGAACGATAGAGCGCATCCCGCGGATAGAGCGATGCGAGCGCAACGCACTCGTTTGCCGAAATCAGGCTCGGCACGCGCGCGCATCCGTAGCGATCGAGCTCGGCATCGACGGTCGTCCAGTCGACTATGTCGACGCGTTGCGCGATGTCCGGCGATTCGACGGCAGGTTGCAGATCGGCGATGTTCACGGGCTTACCTCGTTCGTCAGCAGTGTGGCGTCGTGCGGTCGCGCGGAGTGTTCTGAAAACGTCGAACGCACGGTTGAATCCGCGGTGAGAGTTGATGAATCCAGTCTAGCGACGTTCATGCGCCGGCGCGCTCCAGATCTTGCGCTCCAATTCGGAAAAGGAAGAGGGGAAAGCCCGCGACGTGGCATGGGCGCACGCGAATGCGTCGACGTCGGAGCACGGAAGCGAAGCAGCGAAGAAGCGAAGAAGCGAAGAAGCGAAGAAGCGAAGGTCGAATCTCCAACAGCAGGCGGCCGGCTTCCGCCGGCCACCCGCTGCGTCCCCGATCAGGCCAGCGACCGGAACAACCAGTAGAGCCCGCCCGCAAGTGCGATCGACGCCGGCAGCGTCAGCACCCACGCGAGTACGAGGCTGCGCACCGTGCTCCATTGCAACCCGGACCCGTTCGCCGCCATCGTGCCCGCGACGCCCGACGACAGCACGTGTGTCGTCGAAACGGGCAGCCCGTACACGTCGGCGGCGCCGATCGTCAGCATCGCGACGAGTTCGGCCGACGCGCCCTGTCCGTACGTCAAATGCTGCTTGCCGATTTTCTCGCCGACGGTCACGACGATCCGTTTCCAGCCGACCATCGTGCCGAGGCCCAGTGCGATCGCAACGGCAACTTTCACCCATGTCGGAATGAACTTGGTCGCGTGATCGAGTTGCTTGCGATAGTTGTCGATCGCGAGCTTGTCGTCAGCGGCAAGCGCGGGCTGGCCCGACTTCTCGATCAGGCGAATGGCTTCGGATACCAGATACATCGTGTTGCGCACGTTGTCGACGTCGCGCTGCGGCACGGCTGCCATCGAGCCCGACGCGCCGACCGCGGTCGCGAGCGACGTCGACAACTGCTGTACGGCCGGCAGCACGGCGGGCGTCAGTTCGCGACGCTGCACGTAGTGTTCGACGTCGGCGCGCGGGTTCGCGGACGGCGCGACGCCGTTCGTGTATTTCCCGAAGGTCGCGGCGGCCTGGTTCGCGACCGCAACGAAGGTCTGCGATTCGGCAGGCGTAACGGCCTTGTTCAGCGCATACGCGGTCGGCACCGTGCCGATCAGGATCAGCATGATGAGGCCCATCCCTTTCTGCCCGTCGTTCGAACCGTGCGCGAACGACACGCCCGTGCAGGTCAGGATCAGCAGGCAGCGAATCCAGAACGGCGGCGGCTGGTCCTTCGGCGGCTCCTTGTACAGCTCGGGAATCCGCACGACGGCCTTCAGCACGAGCAGCAGCAGCGACGCGCACAGGAAGCCGACGATCGGCGAGAGCAGCAGCGACTTGCCGACGCCGAGCGCCTGGCCCCAGTCGACGCCGCTCGTGCCCGACGGCCCGTGCATCAACTGATTCATCAGCCCGACGCCGATGATCGAGCCGATCAGCGTATGCGAGCTCGACGAAGGCAACCCGAAATACCAGGTCGCGAGGTTCCAGACGATTGCGGCGATCAGCAGCGCGAACACCATCGCGAAGCCCGCGCCGCTGCCGACCTGCAGGATCAGCTCGACCGGCAGCAACTGCAGGATGCCGAACGCGACAGCGCCGCTCGAGACCATCACGCCGAGGAAGTTCCACATGCCGGACCAGATCACCGCGACGTTCGGCGTCAGCGAGTGCGTATAGATCACGGTGGCGACCGCGTTCGCGGTATCGTGGAAACCGTTGACGAATTCGAAGCCGAGCGCGATCAGCAGCGCGGCGCCGAGCATCAGGTACGGGAACAGCGATCCTTCGCGGACCGGCGACAGATCGGCGATCAGGTGGGTGGCGATATAGACGGCGCCGATCGCGAGCACCAGCAGGAAGAAGGCATAGCCGACCTGCCGGTTGCGCTCGACGGAGCCGCGATTGTTCGCGGCGGACGAAGCGGGTTGATTCATGGCGGCATCTCGTAAGGGAACCGCGTCCGATCCTAGCTGCGGCCAGCAGTCAGTTTGATGACAATCTAGACGACGAACGGTATGTCTTGCAGCGATGTAAGGTGAACGTCGGCATGCGACCGAGATGGGACACGTCGGCTCGCATCTCTGTCCACATAGTGAACACGACACGGCAGGGACTTACGCACCGGTGCCGCGCCGATCGTCGTTCGTCGTCAACGTCCAGCCGCGCGGCGATGCAACGAAGGTCGTGCACGACAGCGGCGCGACGTCGATGCGGGCTGCAGCGTAGGGAGCCATCCGCAGTGCGTGTGCGACGGCCGCGCGAACGATCGCCGCATGCGTGATCGCGACGATGTCGCGGCCGGGCGGCAGCGCGTTCAACCATGCGCCGACGCGGCGAGCGGCGGCTTCGAACGACTCTCCGCGATGCGGTGACGCGGATGGATCGGCGATCCATGCGCCCAGTTCGTCCGGCAGGTCGCGCGCGAGGTCGTGCAGCCGCTTGCCGCGCCAGTTTCCGTAGTCGATGTCGCGCAGCGCGTCATCGACGTCGGCATGCAGCCCGAGCGCATCGGCGGTCTGCCGCGCGCAGCATGCGGGGCTGCACAGCACGACCGCGTCGGCGTCGCCCGCCCATCGGTTGCGCAGCGCGGCGGCGTCCGCGAGCCCGCGTGCATCGAGCGGATCGTCGTCGGGAAACGTGCCGGTGCGCATCGCTCGGGTCGATGCGTGTGCGATCAGGCGCAGCGAGGCATGCATGTTCATGTCGGTTTCCGGATGGGCCGGAGCGGGTGCACGGTCGTCCGCGGGCTTTCACTCCTTCAATACGCGGACGTTCGCGCGTACAATTCGCCCGATACGAAACGCGGAAGCCGGTGCAATCCCGGCGCGGTCGCGCCACTGTAACCGGGGAATCCCGATCCCGGAAGCCAGACCTGCCTTCGTACCCATCCAACATTTGCCGGGGCGCGATTCCCCTGAGGTGCATCCATGAGCGAAGCAGTGCTGAAGCCGGTTGTCGTGCCGGCACCCATCCCCGTCCGTGAACTGCTGCCGTGGGCCGTGTTCGCCGGCCTGATCCTGCTGCTCGCACTCTATTTCGTCGGCGCGGAACAAGGCGCGACGTCGCTCGTGCCGGGCATGGTCGTTCATGAATTCGTCCACGACGGCCGCCATCTGCTCGGCTTTCCCTGCCACTGACGCGGAGTACACGATGGTCGGAAAGCTGCTCATGCGCGGGATGCTCGCAGGCATCGCCGCGGGCCTCCTCACGTTCGGTTTCGCGAAAATCGTCGGCGAACCGCAAGTCGATCAGGCGATTTCCTTTGAAGAAAAGCTCGAGGCCGCCAAAGGCGACGTGCCGGAGCACGAGCACGAACTGGTCAGCCGCGACACGCAGGCCGGCCTCGGCCTGTTGACGGGTGTCGTGACCTACGGCGCGGCATTTGGCGGGCTGTTCTCGCTGGTCTTTGCGTATGCATACGGGCGAGGCGGCCGCCTTCCGGCACGGCCGCTGGCCGCGTGGCTTGCGCTGGCGGCATTCGTCGCGCTCGTGATCGTGCCGAACATCAAGTACCCGGCCAATCCGCCGTCGGTCGGCGATCCCGACACGATCGGCTATCGCACGGGCCTGTTCTTCCTGATGATCGCGATCTCGATCGCGACGATGGCGTTCTCGGTCAGCGTGCGCCGCCATCTGCTAGCGAAGCTCGGCCAATGGAATGCGTCGATCGTCGCGGGCCTCGTATTCATCGCGATCATCGCGGCCGTGCAGTTCGGACTGCCGTCGATCGACGAAGTGCCGGCCGCGTTCCCGGCCGCCGTGCTGTGGAAGTTCCGCGTCGCGGCCATCGGCATGCAGGCGATCATGTGGACGACGATCGGCCTGCTGTTCGGCGCATGGGTGGAACGCGACGAACGCATCGGCATGCGCGCCGCCTGACGCGCATTGCAACGGGCGTGCCTAGCGCAGCATGCGCGGCGCGCTCCACGTCGATTCGCGCGCCAGCGCGACGAACGCGGCCAGATAGTCGATCGATGCATCCGCTTCGCGGATGCCGAGGAAGATCTGCTTCGCGATCCCCTGCTTGCCGAGCTTGACCGGCACGACCGGCATCCGGTCCGCGTATTCGTCGGCGAGCCATCTCGGCAGCGCGGCCACGCCGCGCCCGCTCGCAACCATCTGCAGCATGATGTCGGTCGTCTCGATCGACTTGTGGCGCCTCGGCACGATGCCGGCCGGCGTCAGGAACTGGTTGTAGATGTCGAGCCGGTCGGTTTCGACCGGGTACGTGATCAGGATCTCGTCGGTCAGTTGCTCGGGCGTCACGTAGTCGGCGTTGGCGAACCGGTGCGAGTCGGCGACCACCAGCACCTGCTCGTAGTCGAACACGGGATCGAAGCGCAGGCCCGGCTTGTTCAGCGGATCGGGCGTGACGAGCACGTCGATGTCGTAGCCGAACAGCGCACCGATGCCGCCGAACTGGAAGCGCTGCTTCACGTCCACGTCGACGTCGGGCCAGCGCGACAGATACGGCGACACGACCTTCAGCAGCCACTGGTAGCACGGGTGGCACTCCATCCCGATGCGCAGCGTGCCGCGCTCGCCCTTCGCGTACTGCCTCATTCGCTCCTCGGCGAGTTCGAACTGCGGCAGCAGCCGGTTCGCGAGCTTCAGCAGATATTGCCCGCCTTGCGTGAGCCGCAGCCCGCGGCCTTCACGATCCCAGATCGGCGTGCCGAGCTGCTGCTCGATTTTCCGGACGGTATGGCTGAGCGCCGACTGCGTGAGATGCAGCGCATTGGCGGCCGCGGTCAGCGAGCCCTGGCGCTCGACTTCACGAATGACGACGAGATGGAATCGTTCCAGCATGGATATCGCTCGCCCAATAGATGCATGAACAAATTTCATGGATGAATGAAATAATGCCATTTTATTTCATGGTTTGAAATCCCTATCATGGCTGCCGGACATTCACTACATCTGGACGGCAGCTTCATGGTCAGGACACACAACCTCGGTTTTCCGCGCATCGGCGCGAAGCGCGAACTCAAGTTCGGTCTCGAACGCTACTGGAAGGGCGAATCGTCGCGCGACGAGCTGAAGGCGCTCGGCGCCGAGCTGCGCCAGCGTCACTGGAACGACCAGCGCGATCTGGACCTGGCACCGATCGGCGATTTCGCGTTCTACGACCAGGTGCTCGACATGAGCTTCACGCTCGGCAACCTGCCGAAACGCGTGCAGGGCTTCCACGGCGACGTGCTCGACAACTATTTCCGGGTTGCGCGCGGCCGCTCGGCGCAGTCGGCGCAAGAGCATGCGGCGTGCTGCGGCGGTGTCTCGGCCGGCGAAATGACGAAGTGGTTCGACACGAACTATCACTACATCGTGCCGGAATTCCACGCGGACACGAACTTCTCGCTCGACCCGTCGCGCCTGCTCCAGCAACTGGCCGAGGCGAAGGCGCAGGGCGTGAATGCCAAGCCGGTGATCATCGGCCCCGTCACGTACCTGTGGCTCGGCAAGGCGAAGGACGATTCCGATCGTCTCGCGCTGCTGCCGAAGCTGCTGCCCGTGTACGGCGCGCTGCTCGACACGCTGACCGCGCAGGGCGTCGAATGGGTGCAGATCGACGAACCGATTCTCGTCACCGAGCTCGACGCCGAATGGCGGCAGGCGTTCCGCACCGCGTATGCGGTGCTGGAGACGCGTCGCATCAAGCTGCTGCTTGCCACGTACTTCGGCCAGCTTCAGGACAACCTGACGCTCGCGAGCTCGCTGCCGGTCGACGGGCTGCATGTCGACGCGATCACTGCACGCGACGAAATCGACGCTCTGGTGCGCGAACTGCCGGCCGAGCGCGTGCTGTCGGTCGGCGCGATCAACGGCCGCAACATCTGGAAGACGGACCTGAGCGCGACGCTCGACTGGCTCGAACCGCTCGCGAAGCAACTGGGCGATCGCCTGTGGCTCGCGCCGTCGTGCTCGCTGTTGCACGTGCCGGTCGATCTCGCGAGCGAGGAGAAGCTCGACGCGGAGATTCGTTCGTGGCTCGCGTTCGCGCTGCAGAAGCTCGACGAGCTGAAGGTGCTCGCGACCGCGCTGAACGGCGGCCGCGACAAGGTGGCCGATGCGCTTGCCGCGAACGCCGCCGCGATCGACTCGCGCCGCCGCTCGCCGCGCGTGAACAACCCGGCGGTGAAGGCGGCGATCGCGCGCATCGACACGCAGCTCGGCAACCGCGTGAGCCCGTATACGCAGCGTGCACCGAAGCAGTCGGCGCGACTGAACCTGCCGGCCTTCCCGACGACGACGATCGGCTCGTTCCCGCAGACCGCCGAAATCCGCCAGGCGCGCAGCCGGTTCAAGGCAGGTGCGCTCGATGAAGCCGGCTACCGCACGGCGATGAAGGCTGAAATCGAACGCAGCGTTCGCGAACAGGAGTCGCTCGGGCTCGACGTGCTCGTGCACGGCGAAGCCGAGCGCAACGACATGGTCGAATACTTCGGCGAGCAGCTCGACGGCTACGCGTTCAGCCAGTTTGGCTGGGTGCAGTCGTACGGTTCCCGCTGCGTGAAGCCGCCGATCCTGTTCGGCGACATCAGCCGCCCGAAGGCGATGACGGTCGAGTGGATCACGTATGCGCAGTCGCTGACGAACAAGCCGATGAAGGGCATGCTGACCGGCCCCGTGACGATCCTGAACTGGTCGTTCGTGCGCGACGACCAGCCGCGCTCGGTGTCGTGCTACCAGCTCGCGCTCGCGATCCGCGACGAAGTGCTCGATCTCGAGAAGGCTGGCGTGCGCGTGATCCAGATCGACGAGGCCGCGCTGCGCGAAGGGCTGCCGCTGCGCCGCGCGCAATGGAGCGAGTACCTGAAGTGGGCGGTCGAGTCGTTCCGCATCACCGCGAACGGCGTGCAGGACGATACGCAGATCCACACGCACATGTGCTATTCGGAGTTCAACGACATCATCGCGTCGATCGCCGACATGGACGCGGACGTGATCACGATCGAGACGTCGCGCTCGGACATGGAGCTGCTCGACGCGTTCGACAGCTTCAGGTATCCGAACGAGATCGGGCCGGGCGTGTACGACATCCACTCACCGAACATTCCGACGCAGGATCACATCGTCGGCCTGATGAAGAAGGCGGCCGAGCGGATTCCGGCGGAGCGTCTGTGGGTGAACCCGGATTGCGGCCTGAAGACGCGCCAGTGGACGGAAGTGATTCCGGCGCTGACGAACATGATCGCGGCGGCGAAGGCGCTGCGCAGCCAGGTGCAATAGCAAGCGCTGCGCCTGTCGCGACGACGATGACCGGGCAGGCGAGTGAAGCAGCCTGTCCGTTGCGGACGTTACGCGGTGCGCGCGCCGCGCGGCAGCAGCTCGTTCGCCTTGCCGGGCGCACCGGCATCGTCGATGCCGACGCGGCGCGAGATCAGCCACACGCACAGCGACGACAGGATCGCGGCACTCGTGTACTGGATCGCGAGCGGCCACCATTGCGGCGCGGTGTTCTGCGCGATGATGGTCGCGACGAGCGGCGTGAGGCTGCCGGCGAGCGCGCCGCACACCTGGTATGCGATCGAGATCGCCGTATAGCGGATTCGCGCGACGAAGATACCGCTGACGAAGCCCGCGACCACCGAGTAGTAGCCCGATTCCGCGAGCGTCGCGAGGCCGACGCCGACCGTGATCGACGGCGGCGTGCCCATGTGTACGAGCGGCAGCATCGCGAACGGGACGATCGCGGCCCATGCGCCGGTGATCAGCAGCACGCGCGTGGTGCCGAAGCGCTGCGCGAGGAACGCGGCCGCGAGCTGTACGACGAACTGCAGCACCGCGACGATCGCCATGCAATGCAGCACCATCGACCGGTCGAGCGACAGGAACTGCGTCGCGTAGCTGATCATGAAGATGTTGCTGAAATACACGCCGGCGATGCCGTACACGTTCGCGCCGATCGCGAGCAGCAGCAGCGGCCAGTACTTGAGCGCTTCGCGCACCGGGTTTTGCGCGGTGTTGCCGCTCTTCCTGACTTCCTCGAACTCGGGCGACTCGGACACGCTCGCGCGGATCACGAAGCCGACCACCAGCAGCACGGCGCTCGCGAGGAACGGCACGCGCCAGCCCCAGCTCATCATGTCGTCCTTCGACAGCGTGCTGATCGCGCCGAACGCGAGCATCGACAGGATCAGGCCGCTCGCGCTGCCAAGCTGCGCGAACGACGCGAAGAACGTGCGCTTGCCTTCGGGCGCATGCTCGCCGGCGAGCAGCACCGCGCCGCCCCATTCGCCGCCGACCGCGATGCCTTGCAGCACGCGCATCAGCACGAGCAGGATCGGTGCGATCACACCGGCTTGCGCATGGGTCGGCAGCAGGCCGATCGCGACCGTCGATACGGCCATCAGCATCAGCGTCGCGAGCAGCGAACGCTTGCGGCCGAAGCGGTCGCCGAGATAGCCGAACATCACGCCGCCGAGCGGCCGCGCGAAGAAGCCGACCGCGAACGAGCCGAACGATGCGAGCAGGCTGACGAAGCGGTTTTCGCCGGGAAAGAACAGCGGCCCGAACACGATGGCGGCGGCGGTCGCGTAGCTATAGAAGTCGTACCACTCGATCGTGGTGCCGACGAACGAAGCGAGCGCCGCCCGCTTCGGTTGCTTGACGGAAGTCCCCATCTTTGTGTGTGCTCCTCTGGAATCCTCTGATTTGGAATAGGTGGCGGCGCGGGATCAGTCGCGGTACTTGACGCCCGGCAGCACGCACAGCAGCTCGTATGCGAGGTTCGCGCCGAGCAGCGCGGTGGTGCCGAACGGGTCGTACGGCGGCGCGACTTCAACGAGATCGCAGCCGACGATGTTCAGCCCCTTCGCGCCGCGGATGATCTCGAGCGCCTGCGGCACCGTGAGGCCCGCGATTTCCGGCGTGCCCGTGCCCGGCGCGTAGGCCGGATCGATGCCGTCGATGTCGAAGCTGATGTAGACGGGCGTGTCGCCGACGCGGGCGCGCACTTCTTCCATCAGCGGCGCGAGCGACTTGTTCCAGCATTCCTCGGCCTGGACGACGCGGAAGCCCTGCTCGCGGCACCAGTCGAAATCCTCGGCCGCGTAACCCGTGCCGCGCAGGCCGATCTGCGTGACCTTGTCGCCGTGCAGCAGACCTTCCTCGACCGCGCGGCGGAACGGCGTGCCGTGGGCGATCTTTTCGCCCATCATCGTGTCGTTCACGTCGGCGTGTGCATCGACGTGGATCAATGCAACCTTGCCGTGCTTGCGGTGGATCGCGCGCAGGATCGGCAGCGCGATCGTATGGTCGCCGCCGAGCGTGACCGGCTTGCAGTCGTGCTCGAGGATCGCGTCGTATGCGGCTTCGATACGCGCGATGGAATCGTGCAGGTTGTAGGGATTGATCGCGACGTCGCCGATGTCGGCGACCTGCAGCGAATCGAACGGCGCGGCGCGCGTGGCCATGTTGTACGGGCGCAGCAGCACGGATTCGGTGCGGATCTGGCGCGGGCCGAAGCGCGCGCCGGTGCGGTTGGACGTGCCGAGATCGAACGGCACGCCGACGAAGCACGCGTCGAGGCCTTCGGCGTTCGCCACGTGCGGCAGGCGCATCATCGTCGCGATGCCGCCGCAGCGCGGCATCTCATTGCCGCCGAGCGGCTGGAAATGGGTGTGGTCGTTCATGGGGCGCCTCTTCCGATGTGGGGTTGCCGTATCATTCGACGCGGCTTGGCGCACAGTTTTACGCGCTCCGCCGGGAAAGAAGAATGCGAAGATATCGACGTTAACATCGATTCCCATCGATGTATGGAAGGGGAAGAGCGTGCTGGGGAATCTGTCGACCCTCGATCTGCGGTTGATCCGCGTGTTTCTCGCGGTCACGGACGCGGGCGGCGTATCGGCCGCGCAGGCCGTGCTGAACGTCGGCCAGTCGACGATCAGCGCGCAGTTGGCGTCGCTGGAGACGCGGCTCGGCTACCGGCTCTGCGAGCGCGGCCGCAGCGGTTTCCGGCTCACGCCGAAGGGCGAACGGTTCCATGCGATGAGCCGCAAGCTGCTCGCGGCGCTCGACGAATTCGGGATGGCCGCGCGGCACATGGACCGCCAGCTGGTCGGCACGCTGAACATCGGCCTGATCGGCCATACGCCGGTGAGCCAGAACGCGCGGATCGCCGAGGCGATCGCCGCGTTCCGCACGCGCGACGAGGCCGTGCGCTTCTCGATCTCCGTGCGCGCGCCGGGCGATCTCGAGGAGAAGCTGCTGAGCGACGAGATCCAGATCGCGGTCGGTTATTTCTGGCACCGCGTGCCGTCGCTGCACTACACGCCGCTGTTCGTCGAGCGCCAGGTCGCGTACTGCGGCCGCGGCCATCCGCTGTTCGACGGCGCCGGCACGCTGACGCCGGCCGACGTCGCGGGCTTCGAATGGGCGTGGCGCTCGTATCCGCTGCCGGAAGCGCAGCTGTCGACGACGCCCGACCGCGTGACCGCGACCGCCGACAACATGGAGGCCGTCGCGCTGCTGATCCTGTCCGGCCACCACCTCGGCTACCTGCCGCAGCACTTCGCGGCGCCGTACGTCGCGCAGGGGCTGCTCGCGCCGCTCAATCCGGAGCAACTGCGCTACGACGTGACGTTCCACATGGTCGTCGCGCGCAACGGGCGCGGTAATCCGCTCGTGGAGGCGTTTCTCGAGGATCTCGAGCGCGCGCACCAGGCGCCGGACATCGCGTGACGCCAGCGCCGCCGGCAATGTGAACGAGCGTTACATCGGCGCGGGCCGCCGCGCGCGTCACGGCACCGGCAACCCCGCGTCGTGCTTCACCTCGCGCAGCGACAGCGCCGATTCGATCGACGTCACGCCGGGCAGCATCCGCAGCGAGTCGCGCAGGAACGTGCCGTAGTCGTCGAGGTCGCGCGCGACCACCTGCAGCAGGTAGTCGGCCGTGCCCGCGACGTTGTGGCACGCGAGGATTCGCTCGATGCCCAGCACTTCCCGTTCGAACCGGTCGGCGACCTTGCGGTCGTGCGTCGCGAACCGCACCAGCACGAACGCGACGACGCCGAAGCCGAGCGCCTGGCGCGACAGTTGCGCGCGGTAGCGCTCGATGTAGCCGTCGCTTTCGAGACGTTTGAGGCGCCGCGCGCAAGGCGTCTCGGACAGGCCGACGGATTCGGCGAGACGCGCGATCGGCAGGCGGCCGTCGCGCTGCACCGCAGCGAGGATCGCGCGATCGGTTTTGTCGAGTTCGGTCATATTGGCGGAATCCTTGTTCTGATTTAGAGATTGTGGCGGATTCCGCTATGGATCGCCAATTCAGCGATAAAGATGGCCAATAATCCCTCCTTCTTCAGCGGCAACATATCGTCATTGAAGGACGGGGGCAGAACATGATTTCCACGCATTTGCTGTTGATCTATCTCGCCGCGCTGGCGGCCATTTATGCGGTGCCGGGGCCCGACATGGCGCTCGTGCTGCAGACCAGCATCGGCCGCGGCGTGCGGCCGGGGATGGCGGCGGCGGCCGGCCTGTCGCTCGCGCGCACCGCGCACGTGACGCTGTCCGCATGCGGCGTTGCGGCGCTGATCCGCAGCGCGCCGTGGCTGTATGAGGTGATCCGCTACGGCGGCGCGCTCTATCTCGCGTATGTCGCGATCCAGGTGTTCCGCTCGCCGGTGTTCGCGCTCGGCGACGGCGACGCGGCGGCGGGCGAGCTGCGGCAGTCGTTCGTGAAGGGGCTGCTGACGAACCTGCTGAACCCGAAGGCGCTGCTGTTCTGCTCGGTGCTGCTGCCGCAGTTCGTGCGGCCGGAGGCCGGGCCGGTCGTCTGGCAGATGTTCGAACTCGGCGCGCTGCTGGTCGCGGCCGGCGTGTGCTTCGACCTCGCTTGCGTGTTCGGCGCGGCGCGCATCGCGGCGTGGATGCGCGCGCATCCGCTCGCGCAGACGGTGCAGCGCTGGACGTTTTCCGCGGCGCTGATCGGTTTCGCGCTGCGCCTGTCGATGGACTGAGCGCCGCCGCTGCGTTGCCGCCGCGCAGGTCGACGGGCCGCGCGGCGCCGCTGCGCCGATCGACGCAGGGCGCGCGCGCAAATCATCTGACTGTTCTAAACTCCTTTTAACTTCGCGCTGCTGCGAACCGACTGACCGAACGGAACCGACTTCCGCCGGCTATGTCCGATTTCCTGGCTGTTCCGTGCAACGCGGTACCAAGGAGGGTCTGAACATGGCAAGGCATCTTCACGCCGACCGTGAACCCCGAATCGTCGCCGAGTCCAAGTGCCTCGGCCCGTGCGATCCGGCAGAGCGCATTCACGTCACGATCATGTTGCGGCGGCAGGAAGAAGGGCAACTCGATACGTTGGTCCACCAGCTCGCCACCGGCGACGCACAGGCGAAACCGCTGTCGCGCGACGCGTTCGCGCAGCGTTTCTCCGCCAATCCCGACGACATCCGCAAGACCGAGGACTTCGCGCGCCGTCACCAACTGACGGTCGATCGCGTCGATCCCGTCGAAAGCGTCGTCGTGCTGTCCGGCATGATCCAGCAGTTCGAAGCGGCGTTCGGCGTGAAGCTCGAGCGTTTCGAGCATCGTTCGATCGGCCAGTATCGCGGCCGCTCGGGCCCGATCACGCTGCCCGACGATCTCGGCGACGCCGTCACGGCCGTGCTCGGCCTCGACAGCCGCCCGCAGGCGCGGCCGCACTTCCGGCTGCGCCCGCCGTTCAGGCCCGCGCGCGGTGGCATGGCGGGCGTCACGTTCACGCCGATCCAGCTCGCGTCGCTGTACGGCTTCCCGGCCGGCGACGGCGCCGGGCAGTGCATCGCGATCGTCGAACTCGGCGGCGGCTACCGTGCGGCCGACATCCGGCAGTATTTCAGCGGGCTCGGCATCAAGACGCCGCCGACGCTCGTCGACGTGAACGTCGGCACCGGCCGCAACGCGCCGTCCGGCGACCCGAACGGCCCGGACGGCGAAGTCGCGCTCGACATCGAGATCGCCGGTGCGATCGCGCCGGCCGCGAAGATCGCGGTCTACTTCGCACCGAACAGCGACGCGGGCTTCATCCAGGCCGTCAACGCGGCCGTCAACGACAAGACCAACAAGCCGTCGGTGATCTCGATCAGCTGGGGCGGCGCGGAAGCGGTCTGGCAGGCGCAGTCGGCGCAGGCGTTCAACCGCGTGCTGCAGGCGGCGGCGGCGCAGGGGATCACCGTGTGCGCAGCGTCGGGCGACAGCGGCTCGGGCGACGGGTTGCAGGACGGCGCCGATCACGTCGACTTCCCCGCATCGAGCCCGTACGTGCTCGGCTGCGGCGGCACGCAGCTCGACGCGCTGCCCGGGCAGGGCATCCGCAGCGAGGTCACGTGGAACGACGAGGCGTCGGGCGGCGGCGCGGGCGGCGGCGGCGTCAGTACGCTGTTCGACCTGCCGGCGTGGCAGCAGGGGCTCGCCGTCACGCGCGCCGACGGCAGCCGCACGCCGCTCGCGAAGCGCGGCGTGCCGGACGTCGCCGGCGATGCGTCGCCGCAGACGGGCTACGAGGTATCGGTCGCCGGCACGGCTACCGTGATGGGCGGCACGAGCGCGGTCGCGCCGCTGTGGGCCGCGCTGATCGCGCGGATCAATGCGGCGGCCGGCGCATCGGCCGGCTGGGTCAATCCGGTGCTGTACAAGAATCCGGGCGCGCTGCGCGATATCACGAAAGGATCGAACGGCACGTATGCGGCCGCGTCGGGCTGGGACGCATGCACGGGCCTCGGCAGCCCGGACGGCGCGCAGCTCGCCGCGATCCTCGCGCGCAAGCCGTCGAGCTGACGCGTCGGCACACGCCTTTCCGTTCGACGCGGGTTTCCTGCCCGCGTCTTTTTTCACCTCCAGGAGCAGCACGATGGGCATCGATTCCGCATCTTCCGGCGGCGTTTATCCGCTGCATCACGGCGACCACAATTCGCATGGCGTGCCGCCGACCATCAATCCGGTCGCGCTGAGCCACGGCCGCGACCAGCCGTTCTTCGATCCGGTTGCGTACGGCAACGGCCCCGACGATTCGGTGACCGACACGACCGAAGCGGCCGCGGTCACGCATCACTCGATCCTGATCGACGGGAAGCGCATCGCGTGCACGGCGACGGTCGGCCACCTCGTGACGGTCGACCCGAGCAGTTCGCAGCCGGCCGCGAAGATTTTCTACGTTGCGTTCACGGCCGACGGCGCGAAGGAGGAAACACGGCCCGTGACGTTCTTCTACAACGGCGGGCCCGGTTCGTCGTCGGTGTTCGTGCTGCTCGGCTCGTTCGCGCCTAAGCGGATCAAGACGTCGATGCCGGGTTTCACGCCGCCCGCGCCGTACCAGATGGAAGACAACCCGGACAGCATGATCGACCACAGCGACCTGGTGTTCATCAACCCGGTGGGCACCGGCTATTCGGCGGCCGTCGCGCCGAACAAGAACCGCAACTTTTGGGGCGTCGACCAGGATGCGGATTCGCTGAAGCAGTTCATCAAGCGCTACCTGACGAAGAACAATCGCTGGAATTCGCCGAAATACCTGTTCGGCGAATCGTACGGCACCGCGCGCAGCTGCGTGCTCGCATACAAGCTGCACGAGGACGGCGTCGACCTGAACGGCGTCACGCTGCAATCGTCGATCCTCGACTACCGGCAGGCCGGCAACCCGGTCGGCGCGCTGCCGACCGCCGCGGCCGACGCGTGGTATCACAAGAAACTCGGCGTCACGCCGGCGCCGGCCGATCTCGGCGCGTTCGTCGAGGAAGTCGCGCAGTTCTCGCGCACCGACTACCTGAACGCGCTGCGCAAGGCTCCGCATGCAGACCCGGCCGCCGTGCAGAAACTGTCGCAATACACGGGCATCGACACGGCGACGCTGCAATCGTGGCGCCTCGACATCGCCGGCTACGACGCGCGCGGCAATTCGCTGTTCCTGACGACGCTGCTGCATGCGCAGGGGCTCTCGCTCGGTTCGTACGACGGCCGCGTGACCGCGATCTCGACGGGCATCGCCGGCAAGATCGACCCGAACTCGGGCGGCAACGATCCGACGATGACGGCCGTGACGGGCGTCTATACGGCGATGTGGAACAGCTACCTGAACGAGCAGTTGAAGTTCACGTCGAATTCCGCGTTCACGGACCTGAACGACCAGGCGTTCCGGAACTGGGATTTCAGCCACATCGACCCGACCGGCGCGCAGCAGGGCATCGATGCGCAGGGGAACGTGATCCTCTATACGGCCGGCGATCTCGCCGCGGTGATGGCGTTGAATGTCGACCTGAAGGTGCTGTCGGCGAACGGCTTGTACGATTTCGTCACGCCGTTCTACCAGACCGTGATCGACCTGCAGCAGATGCCGCTCGAGGATCAGAAGGTGCGGCAGAACCTGTCCGCGCGTTTCTATCCGTCGGGGCACATGGTGTATCTCGACGGCGGCTCGCGCACCGCGCTCAAGCGCGATCTCGCGACGATGTACGACACGACGGTCAGCGATACGGGCGCACGGATGCGGATTCGCGCGCTGCAGGCGAAGAAGACGGGCGGGCACGCATAGCGGTGCCCGTCGTTTGGTTGCCGCGCGTAGCCGCTACGGTGCGCGCGGCGGTCGGGTTCCGGCGCGGCCGGCCGGTCACGCGGCCGCAGCGCCGGATTGCGACGCGGCGGTATTTTCGTGCTGGTGGCCGGCTTGCGCGGTCGGCCAGTCGAACGGCGTGTACGGCAGCGCGCGCTTGTGGCGCGAACCGTCGTAGAAGCGCAGCACCGTTTCGTACACATGGTCGCTGACCGGCTTGCCTTCGAGGAAATCGTCGATCTCGTCGTAGCTGACGCCGTATGCGTGCTCGTCGGGGCGCAGCGGGCGCAGTTCCTCGAGATCGGCCGTCGGCACCTTCATCACGATCGTTTCCTCACCGCCGAGCGCGCGGGCAACCGCGCGCACGCGGCGCTTGCTCAGGCCCGCGAGCGGCAGGATGTCCGCGCCGCCGTCGCCGAACTTCGTGAAGAAACCCATCAGCGATTCTGCCGCGTGATCGGTGCCGATCACGATGCCGCGCCGTGCGCCGGCCACCGCGTACTGCGCGATCATGCGCTCGCGGGCCTTGATGTTGCCGTGCACGAAATCCTGTTGTGCGGGCGTGTCGAACGCATGGCCGGACGCGACCAGCGAGCGGAGCATCGCATCGGCGGCCGGCTTCACGTCGACGGTCAGTTCCTCGTCCGCGCGCACGAACGCGAGCGCGCGCTGCGCATCGGCTTCGTCGTTCTGCACGCCGTTCGGCAAGCGCATCGTGATGAAGCGCGCATCGTAGCCGCCGGCGCGCAGGTGTTCGACCGCCAGTTGCGCGAGCCGCCCGGCCGTCGACGAATCGACGCCGCCGCTGATGCCGAGCACGTAGGTCCGCAGGCCGGTCGAACGAAGGTATTGCGCGAGGAAATCGACGCGACGGGCGATCTCGGCCTCGGCGTCGAAGTGCGGGGCGACGTTCAGTTCGGCAATGATCGCGCGTTGGCGGCTGGCGTAATCGGCGGATGTCATGAAGGTGGTTCCGGAACGAAATGCAAGGCGCTCATCATAAGCGCAATCGCGGCGGGGCGCCGCGCCGGGCGTGCGATCCGGCCGCCTTGCGTTGCTTCGGCGAGACGCGCTGCGTCGCCGTGGTGCATGGTGCGCCGGGCGGGTGCGGGATGCCGCGGGAAGGGGGCTGTGAGGCAGGTCTCGATGCGCTTGGAGGCAAGTGCCGGCGCGATCGCACGACCGCGCCGATGTGCGCCCGCGTCAGCGCCGCGCGAGCACGACGCCCGCCAGCGCGAGCGCGAAGCCGAAGAGCTGGATCGCCGCGAGCGTCTCGCCGAACAGCAGGTAGCCCTGCAGCGCGGCAAGCGGCGGCGCGAGGAACAACAGCGCCGTCGCGCGCGCCGCGTTGCCGCGCCGCAGCATCCACATCAGCATCGTGACCGCGCCGCCGGACAGGAACACGACGCCCCACACGAGCGATACCCACAGCGCCGGCGCGCCGATCCAGCGCGTTTCATGCAGCAGCGCGACGAAGATCGCCGCGACGATCGCCGCGCCGAAGTTCTGCACGGCGACCGCGGTGCGCAGGTCGCTCTGCGCGAGCTTGCCTTTCTGGTACAGCGAACCGGCGGTGATCGACCCGACCGCGAGCACCGATACGACGACCACGAACCACGCAGGCGCTGCGCCCGGCGGCGGCGCGACGCCGCCCGCGACCTTCGGCGCCAGCACGAGCGCGACGCCGGCGAGCCCGAGCGCCATCCCGAACCAGCCGCGCGCGGGCAGGCGCTCGTTGAACAGCGGGACGGCGAGCACGGCGGTGGCGAGCGGCTGCAGCGCGCCGAGCAGCGCCATCACGCTCGCGTTCAATCCTTGCGCGACGGCCCAGTAGCTCGCGCCGAGATAGACGCCCTGCAGCAGCGCGCCCGCGATCAGGTGGCGCGGCCATTCGCGGCGGGCCGGCCACGGCGCGCGCGCGACGAGCGCAACCGCGCCGAACAGCGCGGCCGTGCCTGCGAAACGCGCGAGCAGGAACAGGTTGGGATCGGCGTAGGGCTTGATTGCCCGTGCAACGATGAAGCCGGTGGACCACAGCGCGACGAAAGCGGCGGCAACGATCGAGGTAAGCATGCGAGGCGGGCCGCGATGCGGCCGGACGGAATCGTAAAGTCGGCCAGTATCGCGGGAAGCGGCACCGGCGTCTTGTCGAATCCTGCACTCGTACCGCGCATCGTGGGAATGCGCCGACGGTCGTTGGGTGCCGGGCATCCGGCTTCCGGCACGGGCCGGCTATCGGCGGGCGCGAGCGGGGCACGGACGGGAAGGGCGCCGCACCGCTCGCGGGGCGGGCAAGCGCGAAGCTGCGGAGATCAGTCGATCGAGAACGTGTCGAGCGGCTGGTTGGCGCGCGCGTCGGTCGCGAAGCGCGCGGCGAGCTGCTCGTAGAGCCGGCGCGCCTCGTCGAGTGTCAGGTCGATCCAGTACGGATCGCCGGCCGCATCGTTGAGTCGTTCGGGCGGAAACTGGATTTCGATCACGCTGCCTTTGCGATACATGGTGCGAGCCCCTTTGCTTGGTCTGTCGTTCGGCGAAGCGCAAAGTGTAGCAACCGGCGCCGTGCCGATTCGCGCGCGTCAGGCAATACAGAATTTCGCTTTCGGGGAATGCGGCCGGCCGACCGGCCGCGTTTCGCGCCGCAGTCAAATACCGGTAAAGCGGCCGTAATACAATGGCCAGCTTACCCATTACCAGTCGCCCCGGGCGCACACGCGATGCTGGCGGAACAACGTCATCAATACATCCTGTCGGAGCTCGGACGGTCGGGCGCGTTGTCGGTCGCGGAACTCGTGCGCTCGCTCGACGTATCGCGCGAGACCGTGCGGCGCGACCTGAACGCGCTTGCCGCGCGCGGCCTGCTCGTGATGACGCACGGCGGCGCACTGGCCGCCGACCGCCGCGAACCGAGCCTGTCCGAGCGCGAAGCCGCGAACGCCGAAGCGAAGCGCACGATCGGGCGGCGCGCGGCCGAATTCGTGCCCGACGACGCATCGGTGCTGATCGATTCGGGCAGCACGCCGCATGCGGTTGCGCTTGCGCTCGCCGACCGGCACCGGCTGTCGATCTATACGAACGACTGGCGCACCGCGTTCGTGCTCGCGCGGCGCAACGGCAACCGCGTGACGCTGCTCGGCGGCGAACTGTCCGACGACGAGGACGCAACCTTCGGGCTCGACACGATCCACCAGCTCGCGCAATACCATGTCGATTTCGCGTTCGTCGGCGCCGGCGGCATCACGGCCGACGGCGAGTGCACCGACTACTCGCGGATCGCGGCCGAAGTGCGCAGCCGGATGATCGCGGCGGCAGGCACGGCGATCATCGTCGCCGACCATTCGAAATTCGGCCGCGTGACGCCAGTGCGGATCAACGGCGCGGCGGCCGCGCGCTATCTCGTGACCGAACGCGCACCCGACAAGGCCGTGCGCCGCGCGCTGACCACGCGCGGGATCGAGCTGCTCGTGTGCGACTGACGCGCGTCCGACATACAAGGTTCATCGGACCGTCATCCTGCGGGAAGAACCTCTGCCGACACTGACCCATTCATTTCGACCGGCCTCGCGGCCAGGGAGCAACGAATGTCCGTCAGCGTGCGCAGCTATCTTTCCCCCACTCTCGTCCTGCTGGCCTTCGACTGGGCCGATGCGCAGTCGCGCAACGATTTCCTCGGCTTCGCGATCCGGCGCACGCCGGGCTTCTGGTCGGCCGACGGCAAGACGCGCGCGCCGAACAGCTGGCTGCCGAACCGCCTGACGTTCGACGGCCCGGCCGCCGACACGCAGGGCGACGCGCCGACCGACCAGGCGCCGATCCAGAAATTCATGTGGTGGGACGCACGCATCGATCCGCAGGACCGCGGCGCGTCGTTCCGCTACGACGTCTATCCGGTCGTCGGCACGCCCGACGACCTGCAGGTGCTCGACGCGCAAGCCGGCGTGTGCGACGTCGTGCTGCCCGAGCATATCGAGGACGGCATCGGCACCTGGTTCAACCGCGCGGTGGTCAGTTCGCAGGCGTTCGCGAAGCAGGTCGCGGCGCTGGGCCTCGCGCCGAATGCGGCACCGAGCGACGCGCAGGCGCTGAAGCTGCGCACGTGGCTCGCGAACGACATGGAGCAGGTGTTCGCGGAGATGCTCGACCGCGCGTCGCGCGCGGTGTCGGCCGTCTATCACCTGACCGACACGCTGTGGGCGCTGCCCGCGTTCGAAGCGTTCGGGCGCAAGCACGGCGGCGCGTCGCTCGCGATCGTCTACGACGCGCACACGACGGCGCGCAAGGGCAAGCCGCCGCTGCCTTCGCCGAACCAGCCTGCCGTCGACGCGTTGCAGGGGCTCGCGACGCTCGCGCCGCGCGACAGGACGCACATCATGCACGACAAGTTGATCGTGACCGACGCGCCGTCGAACCCGGCGCCCGCGCGCGTGCTGACCGGCTCCGCGAACTTCACGACCGAGGGGCTGACGGAGCAGGCCAACGTGCTGCACACGTTCGACTCGCCCGCGATGGCCGCGCTGTACAACGACCGTGCGCATGCGCTGGCCGGCAATCCGTCGATCGCGGACACGGCGCGGCTGTCGCCGGGCTGGTCGGTGCCGATGACGATCGGCAGCGCGCAGGTGAGGCTGGCGTTCTCGCCCGAACCGGCGGGGCAGCGCACCGAGATCGACACGATCGTCGCCGCGATCGCGGCCGCGAAGCATTCGGTGTCGTTCTGCCTGTTCATGCCGACCGACGCAGCGTTGCGCGACGCGTGCTTCGCGGCCGGCGACCGCGGACTGATGATGTTCGGGCTGGTAAACAAGATCAACATCGGCAGCGCGACGAAGGCCGACGCCGCGCGGCAGGCCGGCCAGTCGCTCGATGCGGCGACGCTCGCGAACCTCGAGCTGTATCACCGCAGCCGCGACAACCACGACGTGATCGACGCCGAGTACTTCTCGCCGGCGACGGTGCCGCAGGGTTTCGAGCCGGAAATGCGGCAGTTTCCGGGCGAACCGGCGCCGGCCTATCCGCCCGTCGTGATCCACCACAAGTTCATCGTGATCGATGCGGAAGGCGCGAATCCGGTCGTCTATACGGGTTCGGCGAACATGAGCCGCAATTCGGAGCAGTACAACGACGAGAATCTGCTCGAGATCCGCGACAAGCGGATCGCGGCGATCTATCTCGCGGAATTCCTGCGACTCTACGAGCACTATCGCGCACGGGCGCTGGCGATCAGTGCGAAGCAGCGCGGCACGAGTACCGGCACGGGCGCGCATGCGCGGCTCGCGCTTGCGCCCGATTCGAGCTGGGCGAAGAAGTATTACGTGGCGGGAAGCCCGGAAGAGAAGGCGCGGATCGCGCTGGCGTCGACCGCGCCGACGGATTGAAGTGCTGACGCGCGAAGGGCACGGACGCTGCGTGCCCCCGGCGACTACCCAGCCGCCGCTTACGCGGCGACGTAGCGCAGCACGGCGTCGGCGATCGTGTCGCGATGCCGCGCGCGCAGGCGCGGCGCCGACGGGTCGCGGCCGAACGCGGCGCCGAACGTGTAGCGGTTCGACACGCGGTGGAAGCAGAACGAACTGATCAGCAGGTGCAGGTCGAACGCGTCGATGTCCTTGCGGAACGCGCCGCTTGCCGCGCCGCGCTCGACCAGTTCCTCGAGCGTCTTGATGATGCTGACGTTGCGGTTCTTGAACGACTTGAGCTGTTCGAGATACTTCGCGCCGTGGATGTTCTCGATCGACACGAGGCGGACGAAGTCGCGATGCTTGTCGTGATAGTCGAACGTGAATTCGACGAGGCGGCGCATGCCTTCGCGCGGCTCCATGTCGCCGACGTGCAGTTCCTGCTCGAGGGCGCGGATGTCGCCGTACACCTTCTCCAGCACGGCCTCGTACAGGCCTTCCTTGCTGTCGAAGTAGTAATAGAGCATCCGTTTCGTCGTGTTCGTGCGCTCGGCGATCGCGTCGACGCGCGCACCGGCGAGGCCCATCGCGGAAAATTCCTGCGTGGCGACATCGAGGATGTTGCGCTTGGTTTGCTCGGGATCGTATTTGCGCCGCGCGTCGGACGCAAGCGCGCGGCTTTCGGACATGGCGGCTTTGCTTCCTGCTTTCATGTGACTTTGTTGTGGGTTCGCGGCGGCTTGGAAAAGGCATTCTAGCATGTGGAAAATCCCCGCCCGGCCGACCCTCCGCTCTAATCGGCAGGGTCGTTTCGGCAGCCGCGGCCGCTCAGCGGCGGCAGGACGCGAGCGCGTCGCGGGCCTGATATGCCGTGTACGTGAGCTGCGCGGCGGCGAGGCCCGCCAGCCCGAACGTGCGCGTGAGCCCGAACGCGGCGAAGCCGTCCGGCACCGGCCGGCCTTCGGCCAGCGCGGCCGCGAGCGCTTCGCCGGCGACCGTGGTCGGCGCCATCCCGTGGCCGCCGAACGCGATCGCGTGCCACACGCCGTCCGCGTCGCGGCCGATCTGCGGCATCTTGTGGCGCGCGTAGCTCATCAGCCCGCCCCACGCGTAGTCGACCTTCACGTCTTCGAGTTGCGGATACACGCGCAGCAGGTCGCGCCGCAGCAGGCGTGCGATCGCGTCCGGGCCGCGGTCGAGCACCGAGATCCGGCCGCCCCACAGGATGCGCGTGTCCTTCAGCGGGCGGTAATAGTCGAACGCGAAACGCGTGTCGTAGATCGCGTACGGCGCGGCGATCGCGTCCGGCAGCCGCGCGCCGAGCGGTTCGGTCGCGATCACGTAGGTGGCGATCGGCAGCACCGCGCGTTCGATGCGCGGCGACACGCCGCGCGCGTAGCCGCCGCCGGCGAACACGACGTCCTTCGCGCGCACCGCGCCCTGCGCCGTGCGCACGACGTACCCGGCGCCTTCGCGCGCGATGCCGAGCGCGGCCGAGCGCTCGTATACGCGCGCGCCGCCGTGCGATGCGGCCGCCGCGACGCCGAGCACGTACTTGAGCGGATGGAAGTGGAATGCGTTCGGCTCGAACAGGCCGCCGTAGTAGCGCTGCGTCTTCAGCCGCGTGCGCAGCGCGTCCGTCGACACGGGTTCCCAGTCGACGCCGAGTTCGCGCTTCATCAGCGTACGCACGCTGTCGAGCCGGGAAGGATCGTCGAACCAGTTCGCGAGCATCACGCCTTCATCGACGATGTCGCAGTCGATCCCGTAGCGCGCGATCCGCGCGCGGATCAGGTCGACCGCATCGACGGTGAGCCGGTACAGCCGGCGCCCTTCGCCGCGGCCGAGCGTGCGCAGCAGGTCGGCGTTGTCGAGGCTGTAGCCGCCGAATACGAAGCCGCCGTTGCGGCCCGATGCGCCGAAGCCGACCCGTTCGCTGTCGAGCACGACGACGTCGCGCACGCCGCGCTCGACGAGGCCGAGCGCCGTGCACAGGCCGGCGAGGCCGCCGCCGACGATGCAGACCTGCGCATCGATCGTGCCGGTCAGTTGCGGGTAGGGCTGGCGGGTAACGGTGGCTTCGTAGAAGTTCTGCATGCGATTTCGTTGACTCGTAACGGCGGAAAAACGGACGGCGCGCGTCGATCTTGCCTGAACGCGCGCGCCGCGTCGAATGGGGGCGCAGGGCGCCGGCTGCCGCGGCCGGGCGGCGGC
>NZ_JBNCAB010000102.1:0-23447 GCF_049805555.1 Burkholderia sp. DN3021
GACGGCGGATGCCCGGACGCCGGCTGCGCGGACGCTCCGCCATTCGCCCCGCGCGGCGCGCCGAGCAGGCCGGCAAGCCGTGCGCCGAACATTCCGCGCCGCGCCGCCGACAGCGCGATCACCGCGCAGGTCAGCAGGATCAGCGCGAACACGAGCCAGCCGAGCGGCGAGCGCAGCCGCACGATATCGGTCACCGCGCTGCCGATCCCGTCCACGCGCGTTGCTTGCGCGGCGGCCGGCTGCAGGAACAGCGACACGTTGTCGTACTGCAGCCCTTCGATGCTGTGCGCGACGAGATCCTTGACCATCGGCGCCATCGCGCGCAGGTCGACGCCCGACCGATAGCGGATATACACGGCCGCCGACGACGGCTTGATCTTGTCCGCGAGCGGATCGTTCTCCGGAATCACGACCTGCACGCGCGCGACGACCACGCCCTCGATGTCCTGCAGCGTGCGCGACAGGTCCTGCGACACGCCGTACAGATAGCGCACGCGTTCCTCGGCCGGCGTCGACACGAGGCCCTGCTTCTGGAACAGCTCGCCGAGGCTCGCATAGCTCGGCTTCGGCAGCCCGTTCGCCTGCAATACCGTGAGCGCCGACTGCATGTCGCCGTCCGCGACGCTGACCAGCCATGCGTTGCGGTCCGACGTGTCGCGCGCGTCGTTATCCTTCGACGCGCTGATGCCCGCGTCGCCGAGCACCGCGACCATCTGGTTCGCATCGCGCTCCGACAGGCCCGAGTACAACTCCTTCTGGCACCCGGCCAACAGCACGAGCAGCCCCGCGAGCAGCGCGCGCGCCGCCCGGCTGCGCCACGCATGCGCGCGCGGCGTCGAATCGATCGTCGTCATCGTTTGTCCGCTTCAGGGTGCGTGAGGCCGAATCCGGCCTGCACGCACGCTTTCACTCCTGCGTCTTCAGCACGGTGTGCGTGAAGCCGTTCGCCGCCTGCGCGACCGACAGGCTCAACTGGTATTCCGAAATCGTGGTGGTCGCCGTCCACTGGAAGTCCATCGCCTTCACCATCGTCATCATCGGATCGCTGCGGCTGTCCGCCATCGACGTCAGCATTTCGCTGCGATGCTTGTCGATGTTCGCGTACCGCGTGTCGAGATCGTTGCCGTAGGTGCGCAACCGCTCGACGAGCGACGACTGGTTCGCCTGCGCGGGCGTCATCTGCACGGCCGGCGCCGCATCCGCCGGCGCGTGCGACATCGCGACGCCCGACGAAGACGACGCCGCCGGCGATGCGCCCGGCTGCATCAGCGCATCGAACTGGCGCACCTGCGCCGGATCGGACGCCGAGCCCGTCTGCTGCACGGCACCCGCGAGCGCGGCCGCGCCCGGCGGCGCCGCGCCTACGCCTGTCACTGACATATCCATGCCCTCCTTGGCTGGCAGGCGCCGGACCGGATCGGTCGGGCCCGCCCGGAACAGGCCGGCCGGCACGCGCGCATCAGCGGCCGGGCGCCCTTCGCGGGCAGGCCCGGCGCGCGTCGGCACGCGGCGCGGCCGGCAACCGGCGTCATGCGCGGCCGGCCGAGCTCAGGTGTTGCGCAACCTGGGCGTTCGCCGTCCCCTCCTGCGCGGTCACTGCGTTGCTGGTTTCGAACGTCGCAGTCGACTGCTGGACCTGGAAGTTGATCTTCGTCAGTTCGAGCTGCGTCTTGGTCAGGTCGTCGGCCTGCTGCTGGACCTGGTTCGTGTTGGTTGCACCACCTGCGGCCTGGGTACCCATGTTTCGCTCCTTAACGTGAACTTCATCCACCTTCCGGCGATGGCCCCATGCCCCGCCGGCGACGTGAGCCGCCGCACCGATGCGACGCCCCGCGTAATGCGCGCACCGCCTGTTACGCGATGCGCATGACCTGTCGCGGCGCTAGTGCGCCGCCTCCTTCGTCGAAGCACCGGCCGCCTTGGCACCCGCTTGCGGTGCGTCCGGCAACAGCGTCGGCCCCGGCACCGGCTGCGCGACTCCAGCCGCCGCACCGCTCGCGAGCGGCGCCACGGGCGGCGCGGGTGCCTGCTCGGGCGCGTTCGCCGACGCGCCGCCGAGCGGCATCGTGATGCGCTGGCCGTTGCGTTCGAACACCACTTCGTCCGGGCCGATCGACACGACGGTCGGCCCGTCCTTCAGCCGCGCGCCCTCGAAATAGCGGCTGCCGTCGACCGTCTCGATATAGCGCTGGTCGCCGTCGCCGGCGAACACGGTCGTGATCTCCGGAATGCCGGCCATCCCGCCGAGCGTCGTCGTCGTGCGCGGCGCGGCCGGGTCGGCATCGCGCACGTGATCGACCACCTCGAGCGCCGGGCGCGCGTCCTTCATGTAGTTGCGAATGCGCGGCTCGATCTGCGCGCGCGCGGCCGCGCCCGTCAGCTCGATCCGGCCGCGGCCGAGATACGCGACCGTCAGCGCCGTATCGCTGAAATAGGTCTGCGCGGTCGCCACCAGATCGCTGACCACGTAGATGTTGCCGAGCGCCGCGTTGTCGACGCCCGCGACGATCTGCGCGACGCGTTCGCGCGCGGCCGGGTCGCTCACGTAGCCGGACACGATCACGCCGTCGTCGCGCGGCGCGACGGCCAGCTCCGGATACGCGTGCAGCAGTTGCTGCAGCCGATGCGTGCGCGCGAGCACCGATTCGTGCTGCCACGGCAGGCGCCCCGACCACGCGACGAAGCCATAGCCGAGCGCGCCGAGCAGCACGCCGATCCACAGCGCGACCAGCGCGATCACGAGCCGACGGCTGCCGAGGCGGCGCAGCCCGCCGGTAAGCCAGCCGAGCCACGCGGCCTCGCGCGCGGCGTCCGGCGCGTCGGTTTCGTCGGGCACCGCGACGCTCGCCTGCGCGTGCCGTGCGATGCCGAGCCGGATCGAGCCGACCGTCACGACGTCGTACGGCGTCATCGAGCGGCGGCCGCTGCCGAGCGGTTCGTCGTTGAACAGCACCGGTGCACCGGCGTCGCCGCCGTGGTTCTGCACGGTCACCGCGAGCGCGCCGACCTGCAGGCACACCTGTTTCGCGCCGATCTCGCGATCGGGCAGGATCACTTCGCAATCGGCCGCCGTGCCGACCCAGTTCGCGCCGCGCGCGAGCGACATCGTGCGGCCGTACATCGGCCCGCTCAGGAAGCACAGGTTCCACGGCGACGCGAGCGCGGCAGCGCCCGCCCCCGCGCCTCCCGCGCCGCCGGCCAATGCGCCGTCGCCGTGCGGGTCAATGATGGTCGTCGACATGGGGGGTGGCTCCTGCGGTCGTCGCCGCCGGCTGCGACGCCGCATCCAACGGCGGCGGCGGCAGCGCGGGCGGGCCGAACTTCGTGCCGGGCAGCGGCTTCGGCGTCAGCGGCACCGCGACGTCGTTATCCGGCGGCCGATACATCGACATGCCTTCCTGGTTCGCCGGCCGGTCGGCGCCCGGGTTCACGGGCGAGCCGTCCGGCGCGTACATCGACGCGGTCGTCACCACGCGCGGCGTCAGCAGGTAGAACCGCTCCATGTGGTTGCCCGACTTGTCGGTGTACTTGAACAGGTTGCCGATCAGCGGGATGTCGGACAGCCAGGGCACGCCGCTCTTGTTCAGCTTCACCTCGTCGTCGTTGAAACCGGCGATCAGCAGGCTCTTGCCTTCGTCGATCATCGACTTGGTGACGATATTGCGCTGCTGGATCACCGGAATGTTCGACACGGCCTGCCCCTGCACGACGTTGCCGTCCTGGATGTCGATCGACATCATCACGCTCTGCGGATTGCCGGATACGGCGGCCGCGTTGCGGATCGCCTCGTCGACGATCATCGGCGTCACCTTGATGCTCGTGCCGGTCGTCACGCTGTACAGCGACGAATCCTGGTAGCCCTGCACCTGCACGTAGAACTGCGTGAGGTTCTCGAGGATCGCCTCGGTGTTGTCGAGCGCGAGCACCTTCGGTTTCGAACGCAACTGCGCCTGCCCCTTCTGCGCGAGCGCGTTCACGCGCGTGAGCAGGTAGTTGCGCAGCGAGCCGCCGATCGATGCGGTCAGCGCGATACCCGTCGGCAGGAAGGCGCCCGTCTGCCCGGTTTCCGACGTGCCGACGCCGAACGTCAGCGGCGGATTGCCGGAGCCGTTGTACTGCGTGTTGCCGTTCAGCGGATTCGCGCCGTTGCCGATCTGCACGTCGCCGTGCGTCGTGTGCAGGCGCCAGTCGATCCCGAGGCTGTCGAGCGAATCCTCGTTGATGTCGATGATCGTCACGTTGATCTCGACGATGCGCGGCCGCTCGTCGAGCTGGTTGATCAGCGACTGGTAGCGATACATGTTCTCCGGCAGGTCGCGCACGATCACCGCGTTGATCGCCGGATCGGCGACGATCTGCGGCAGCGTGTCGCCGCCGCCGCCGTTCGAGAACGGCGAGAACCCGCCGGTCGCGCTGCCGTCGCCGGAATAGCCGCCCGAACGCGGGCCGCCGGAGATATCGGGGAAATCGAGGCGCGGCACCGCGATCGTCAGCCCCGAGCCGAGCTTCACCTGGCGCGCGGCCTGCCCGAGCGACGTGCTCGACGGCAGTGCGTTCGTGCCGCCGCCCTTGCCGAACAGCCGGCTCAGAATCGTCGCGACGCCCGGCACGGTCACTTCCTTGCCCGAGCGGTTGATCGTGAAATCCGACGCCCAGCCGTACTTCAGCCGGAATGCGCGGATGTCCGCATGCGCGCCGTTCGCCGCCGGATCGCCGACCGAGCCGACCGCCTGCCGCACGAGCTCGACGTAGCGGCGCGGGCCGGCCACGTACACGCTGTTCGCGCGGTCGTTGATCACGAGCGTGTAGCGCTTGTCGGGAATCTGCATCGCCTGCAGCGCGCGGCCGATTTCGCCGGATGCGTTCGGCGGGATCGGGATCATCTGCGTCTGCGACTGGTCGGCCGGATCGACGTACAGGAACGAGCCGTCGTAGTACCACGTGAGCCCGTAGGTCGAGCAGATCGTGTCGAGGGTCTGCTGCGGCGTGCCCGAGAAACGGCCGCTGATCACGCCGTCGACCTTCGGGTCGACCACCGCCGTCACGCCCTGCGACGATGCGAGTTCGCGAATGAAGTCGCCGATCTTCTTGCCGTTCGCGACGATCGTGAACGGCTTGTTGCGCCAGCGCAGGTCCGCGGCGCGGGCCGGCTGCGCGGGCGCCATGCACAGCGACGCCGTGAGCAGCGCAGTCGCGCACATGGCAAGCGCGGCCCGTTGCAGGCTGCGCGGTTGAAACCGGATCGGGGCGACGCGTCGACGCATCAAAGGACTCCTGTGGAAGAAACGAACATGCGTTCCAGCGCCTGCTGCGCGAAGCGCAGCACTTCGCCGCCGAGCCAGCCCGACAGCAGCACGAGTGCGACCATCACGGCGATCAGCCGCACCGCGATGCCGATGTTGGCGTCCTGCACCTGCGTGACGGCCTGCAGGATCGCGACGACGAGGCCCGTGACGGTGGCGATCAGCACGATCGGCAGCGACAGCAGCAGCACGAGCATCAGCGCCTGGCGCGTCAGGTCGAGGATCGTCGAGCTCGTCATTGCACGGCTCCCGGCACGCGCACGTCGGCGCCCGCGCCGACCGAGCCGTCGTCCGGCGGGTTCTTCACCCAGCCGATCGTGTGCAGCTGCACGTCCTCCTCGACCTCCTGGTACGACAGCACCGCCAGTTCGGGCAGCACCGGCTGCAGGATCGTCTTCACATAGCGGCGCGCGCCGAGCGCGACCATCACCGCGAGCCGCGCCGCGCCCTGCGCGTTGCCGTGGCCGCCGGGGCCGGCCGCCTGCGCGGCCTGCACGATCGCGCGCACTTGTTCGCCGATGTCCTGCTTGATCGCGCTCGACAGCGCGAGGAAATTGCCCTGCTTGGTGCGCATCACCGCGCTCTCGATCCGCTCCTGCAGGTTCTGCTCGAACAGCACGACCCGCAGCTGGCGCGTCGTGCCCGCATGGCGGTCGGTAATCATCCGGCGCAGGTCGACGCGCACGAGCTCGACCAGCGCGATCACGTCGTCGGGTTCGTTCGGCGCCCACGTGATCAGGCTCTCGAAAATCACGCGCAGGTTGCGGATCGGCACCTGTTCGGCGAGCAGCCGGCGCAGCACTTCGGTCACGCGCTGCAGCGGCACGAGCCGCGTCAGCTCGCCCACGAGTTCGGGGTGTTCGCGGCGCACGAGATGCACGAGCGCCTGCGTCTCCTGGATGCCCAGCAGTTCGTCCGCATGCTGGCGCACGATCTGCTCGACGTGCGCGGCGAGCGCGCTTTCGCTCGACAGCCACTTGCCGTCCGGCGCGGCGCCGTCGGGCTTGATCCACAGTGCGGTCGCGAACGGGCCGAACGCCTCGGCCGGCTGGCGCTCCGCGCGCTCGGGCAGCGGCGCGACACCGTCCCACAGCAGCCAGCCCGGCTTCAGCGCGCCGTGCGCGGCGAGCACGTCCTGCAGGTAGATCCGGTACGTGCCGGCCGCCGCACCTTCGTCGTCGTTCAGCGTGATGCGCGGGAACACCGTGCCGATATCCGCGTCGACGCGCGCCTTCGCGCTCGACAGCGCGGCCTGCAGTTGCGCGAGGTTCAGGCTCGTGCGCAGGTCGTCGGACAGCGATACCGCGATCAGCGACGTGACGCCCGCCGCGTGCGACACCTTCGCGGGCTGCCCGTCGTCGGCCGTACCGACGCGCCCCGCGATCTGAATCAGGTTGAAGCTCGGCGCGGTCGTCTTGTGCTTGATCTGCGAGAACGCGAACGCGCCGAGGCCGAGCGCGATCAGCGCGAACGACCATTTCGGAAAGCCGGGCACGACGAGGAAGCCGGCCAGCACCAGCGCCGCGATCAGCAGCGCGCGCGGATGCGCACCCAGTTGCTCGCCGAGCTGTTCGCCGAGCTGGCGCTGCCGCGCATCGCGGGTCGCGACGCGCGTCGTCACGATGCCGGCCGCGATCGACACGAGCAGCGACGGAATCTGCGACGCCATCCCGTCGCCGACCGTCAGGATCGCGTAGCGTTGCAGCGCCGCGCCGATATCCATCCCGTGCATCAGCGTGCCGACCGCGATCCCCGCGACGATATTGATGAACGCGATCACGAGGCCCGCGATCGCGTCGCCCTTCACGAACTTCATCGCGCCGTCCATCGCGCCGTGCATCTGCGATTCCTGCTCGAGCTTCTCGCGGCGCTCGCGCGCTTCGTCGGCACTGATGATGCCCGCGCGCAGGTCCGCGTCGATGCTCATCTGCTTGCCCGGCATCGCGTCGAGCGAGAAGCGCGCGCCGACTTCGGCCACCCGCTCCGACCCTTTCGCGATCACGATGAACTGCACGACGGCGATCACGAGGAACACCACGCCACCCACCACGACGTTGTTGCCGACGACGAGCCGCCCGAACGCGTCGATCACGTGGCCGGCGTTCGCATGCAGCAGGATCAGCTTGCACGACGCGATGTTCAGCGCGAGCCGGAACAGCGTCGTAAACAGCAGCAGCGCGGGAAACGACGAGAAGCTGACCGCCGACGGCACGTAGGTCGATACCGTCAGCAGCACGACACTCACGGCGAGATTCAGCGAGATCATCCCGTCGAGCGCGGCCTGCGGCAGCGGCAGGATGAACAGCGCGACGACCGCGACGATGAACGCGGCGAGGAACAGGTCGGCGCGCGGCGACGCGCCCCGCAGACGCCGTCCGGACACGCCGCGGCCAGCGGAAAACAACCGCTGCCAGTCGCGGGGGAGCGCCTTCGGTTCTGCCATCGTGCCGTTGTCCTGTCGTCGTTATCGCCGGCTGGCGCGGGCAACCCTGCCCCGTGCCGCACGGACCGTTGAATGGGACGAGTGTAGCGATGCGAACCGATGGAAAAAGGGATGCACCTCGTAGCGCGAAAGCGCGTTTGCCGGCGGCGATCGGATCGGACTACGAAACCCGGCGGCGCATTCGGGCACGCGCGGCCGGAACCGCTTCCAGCGCGCGCCGGGCCGCCCGCGCGCGCGTCGGGTCAGGGCTGAAGGCGCCGCGCGGCGAGGTACGCGAGCTGTGCGCGGTTCTGCACGTTGAAGAGTTTTTCGAGCGAACGGATGTGGTGGCCGACCTTGTGCAGCGACGTACGCAGCGCGCTCGCGATCTCCTGGTCGGACAGCCCGTGCACGAGACGGTCGAGCACCTGCTGCTGCTCGTCGCCGAGCGCGAAGCCGCGCATGCGCGCGATGCGCGCCTCGAGGAACGGCAGCGCGACACGATGCACGGCGAGGCTCACGGCCAGCGCGCCGCCGATCACGCGATCGTCGATCCATTCGGTGCCGTGCGTCTCCGACGTCACGTTCACCGCGACGCGCAGGTCGAGGCGCGGCGCCGACAGGCTGAAGATCACGCCGCTGTTCATCGCGTGCGCGCGCAGATGGCCGGCGAGGGCCAGCACCTTGCGGTCGCCGCTGCCCTGCGCGGCCGCCTCGATCTCGTCGAGCCGCCACGCGACCGGAAAGCCGCTCTGCCGCACCTGCGCGAACCGCGGGTCGCTCTCGTACAGCATCCCTTCGATAAACGGCTGCATGAACGTCGCCGGCGCGAGGTCGCGCAGCAGATGCGCGCACAAGATGCGCCGCCCGATCATTTCATAGGCGCCGTAACCGAGCGTACTGAAACCGATTTGCCGCAATCGCGCATGGCATTGCGCGAAATCGGCCGAAGCAAGGTCGGTTTTACCGAGTGCAATTTGAATGCCGGTAAAAACGTCGCGGTCGATTGCCTGATATTCGTTCGAATAAGCGGCAGCGGCCGCTATATCGGCCTGTGAAAACCATTCGACGCGTGGTGCGCCGTCAGCATATGTCATGAGGAGCCCGCCCTTTCCCAATATGTGAAACTGCGCCCCGTCACGATCTGGTCTTTTCTTTATGATTTTCTGGTCGTTGTTATATGCGTGCGAATATGAACCTTTCGCCGCAATTAGTATTACGGCATATTACGCGCACACAGACATTTTTTGTACAATGCCCCCGCGTTTCGTCAGGGATGACGATCGGCGCATATCAAAACGATGCTCGATCGCACCGCCGCGAATGCCGTATACGATACGGCCGCCGCCAGGCGATGCGCGTCGATTCCGAGGGATGGCTCATGTCCGATATTGCATTGCATGAAGAAGCGGTCGCCCCGACCTTTTCCCGCCCGTCGCGCGGGTCGAGCGCATGCGCGAACGCGCTGCGGGAGCGTACCGTGCAGGTCGTCTGGTGCGACGACGTCAAGCGCGGCGAAGTCGCGCAGCCGCACGCGCCGACGCTCGGCGTCGCCGATACGCTCGCGCATGCGCAGAGCACCGCCGAGCGCAACCGGATCGTCACGAGCCTGCTGCACCTGACAGGCTTCTCGACGTTCGCGTACTTCGCGCTCGAATTCGCGCGCGAGCGTGTCGAAAGTCTCTACCTGCACGAAGCGTTTACGCCGGCCACCTATCGCGGCGACTACGTGCGGCACAACCATCACGACGTCGATCCGCGCACGCTCGGCGCGCGCGTATGCAACATGCCGATCGTGTGGGACCTGCAGCAGCTGCGCCGCGAACACCGCGAGCGCGACGCCGGCCCGTGCGTGACGCCGGCCGCGCTCGACGGTTTCCTGCAGACGATGCAGGACGACGGGATGTGCAGCGGCATCATGTATTCGATGGCCGTGCCCGGCACGCGGCTGCATGCGTTCATGAGCTTCACCGCGCCGCGCCGCACGCGCGAATGGATCACGCCGGCGACGATCGAGCAGGCGCTGTCGATCGGGCTGTCGGTGCACAAGTTCGCGTCGCCGCAACTGATCGCGACGTCGCGCGAGCGTACGGTAAACGGGCTCACGCCGTTCGAGCAGGAACTGCTGCTCGGCATCGCCGAAGGCGCATCCGACAAGGAGATCGGCCGGCGCCTCGACACCAGCGCGCACAACGTCGACTATCACCTGCGCAAACTGCGCAAGCGCTTCGGCGTCGCGAACCGGATCCAGCTCACGTACCTGACGTCGAAGCTCGAGCTGATCTGACGGCGGCGCAGCGCTTGCGACGCTTGCGACGAGCGAACGTGCAACGTGTAAACGCACATGCCGGCCTCGCGGGCCGACATGTGCGGGTTGCGGCGCGGTGCCGGGTCCGGCGCCGCTTCCTGGCAAACGATCCGCGTTACTTCAGCAGCGTCATCTGCACGACCTTCACGATCACGAGACCGACCGCGATCACCAGATAGCCGCGCAGCACGGCCATCCAGATCCGCGTCGCGAGCGTCATGTTCTGCGGCTCGAGCGTGTCGAGCGGCGGCATGCGCCACGTGTCGCGCAGCGAGCGATCGAGCGCCGGTTCGACGACGCGCTTGTGGCGGCGAATCAGCACCGTCGCGAGATAGCCGGCAATCGCAAGCACGGTGCCGCCCACCAGTACGTCGACGATCGCTTCGCCGCTGATGTCCGGATACATCACCGACGCGGTCAGGATGATCGACAGCAGCACGAGCACCCAGATCACCGCGCCCGTGAACACGTTGAGCTTCGTCGAGTTGACCCACGGCCCCAGCACCTGGCGGTCGTTGCACAGCACGAGCAGGAACACCGTCGCGCTCGGCAGCAGCACGCCCGCGAGCGTCTGCACGGCTTCGGTCAGCAGGCCGAGCGGGCTGCCCGGGATCAGCACGAGCGTGGCCGCGGCCGCGACGATGCAGAAGTACACGAGATAGAAGCCCTTCGCGTCGGACACGCCGCGGTGCAGCGAATGGCGGATCTTGAACACGTCGCCGATCGCATACGCGGTCGACAGCGACACGGCCGCCGCGCCGATGATGCACGCGTCGAGCAGCGCCACCGCGAACAGCGTCGCGCCCGTGCGGCCCGCATACTTCTCGAGGCCCGCGATGATGCCGCCCGCGTCGGTGAAGTTGCCGGCTTCCGGATGCCCGCCGAACAGCGCGGCGCTGAAACCGATCATCGCGACCGCGCCGATCAGCACGAATGCGATGCCGATCCACAGGTCGACCTTTTCATACTTCATGAAGCGCGGCGTGATGCGCTTGTCGATCACGTAGCTTTGCTGGAAGAACAGCTGCCACGGAGCGACGGTCGTGCCGACGATGCCGATCACGAGCAGCATCACGTCCGACAGCTTCGCGTGCGCGGGCCAGTTCGGCACGAGGAAATCGCGCGTCATCTGCGCGACGGGCGGATGGATCGACACGAGCACCGGCACGAGCAGCAGGCTCAGCACGCACAGCCCGATCGCAAACCGCTCGAAGCGCCTGAAATCGCCGGTACTCACCGCGGCCATCGTCAGCGCGGCGGCCACGCACACGCCGGCCACCTTCGGCAATCCGAAGAAATCCAGCACGAACGTGATGCCGATGAACTCGGTGACGATCGTCAGCGCATTGAGCAGGAACAGGTCGATCACGCTGAATGCACCCCAGAACTTGCCGAAGCGCTCGAAGATCAGGCGTGCATGGCCGACGCCCGTGACCGCGCCGAGGCGCAGCACCATTTCCTGGTTCACGTACAGCACGGGCACGAGCAGCAGCAGTGTCCACAGCAGCGTCGTGCCGTAGTTCTGGCCGGCCTGCGTGTAGGTGCCGAATGCGCCGGCATCGTTGTCGCCGACCATCACGATGAGGCCCGGGCCGATGATCGCGAGCAGCGTGCGCAGCCGCGCCCACCATGTGCCGCGCGCGGCGGTGTCGTGATGCGCGATCGTGCCGAGCGCGCCGCGGATGTCGCCGACATGGGCTTCGTCGAGCACGGCGCTGCGTTCCGCGACGATCGGTGGAGAGACGTTGGATGGCGTGGACATGATTTGTTCCGTACGGCTAATGGTTATCCGATGAGCGTGTGACCTTGGGATACGTACGCGGGGCCGGTCCGCAGGCAGCCGCGCGTGCGCATGCCGAGGCGCGCTCGGCGCTTCTTCAGTGGCGGATCAACGATTTCAGCTGGTTCAACAGGCGGGAGAACACCCGCGGACGGGCGTCGAGCGTCAGCATCGCGTCGTATTGGTTGCGCGATTCCGCGACGTGCGGCAGGTTCGACAGCAGAAGGCCGAAGTTCATGGTCTGGCTCCTTGCGGCGACGGCAGGCGTGCCGGCCGCGTGGTGGGCGCGGGGCCAGTCCGGGGCCTGAACGACGTGTCAGGCTAGTCGGCCGGAGTGTCCCTGCGACCCGGGTTCAAAAGGGTCGGTGCGTGAAACGGGCATAAGGGACAACTGTCACTGTCGTTCATGGCGGCTCCTGTGCGGTGTTCCGGGGAACACGGTTGACCGCCGTCCGGCTTGCGGGCCCGCCGTTCGCGCGCATGAAAAACGCATACGCGAACGCGGCCGCATACCAGGCGGCGGCATATCCGGACGGCGCATGCGAAAACGCATCACGCTAACCGGCGCGAATCAGGGTGCACGTAGGGAGTTGCTGCGGAATACTGCTGCGCGCACCGTTTGCCCGGGGGACAAACGGCGGCTTCGATGAGGCGCGGACGTCGGTCGCTCAGGCGGAAATTTCGTTCGAAGATCGACTACTGCAGGCGTCCAAGGCGGCGGCCCCAAGAGTGAAGATGCCGAATTCTATGAACCGCCCGAAAGTGAAGTCAACCCCTCCGAACCCCCTTTCCAGAAATAAATTTCCCGCCTTGCGACGCTGAAAGATTTGCCCTTGAAATGACGTACCGAAACCTTTCAGCACGTCATGAACCGGTCACGCGCCGATGCATGCGAACAACGGCAGGCGCCCGGCAGCGCCCTCTGCTTGCCGACCGCGTGCCGCCGCGACTCGCACGCCACACACACATCGTCTTTTCTGCGTTTTTTACTTGCACCGCGGCAAAAGTCGCGACTACAATCCGCCCCAATTCATCAACGGAGTCCCTCCGTGGACACATGCTCCAGTTGCAGTTCGATGCCGGTCCAGGCCGGCCAAGCCATCGCGAGATAGCAGCCAGACGCATGTCTTTCGCCGCTAGCTCGCATTCGTCGGGTTAGCGCGCTTCCTCCCGGGCCGGCCGTCGCCGGTTCATCAGTCGCACGCTCCGTTATGTTCCAACCTCCGATCGCAGGCCGCGTCATGCGCCCGCGCTCGATCACGTCGTCCGGCCTGCGCCGGACCGGACGGAGGCAGCGTCATGTTCTTTCAATCGTTCGCGGTCAGACTCAAGCGCATCGTGCATGTCGCGTGCGACCGCTCTTTCGTTTCCGGCCGCTCGCCGCTCGCCCATGCACTCGGCAACTGGCGCGGCGCGGCATTCGCCCACGTGCCGGCGGCACCGCGCCCGCTCGACTGCGTGCTGGTCGCCGCGATGGCGGCCGCGGTGGCGCTCGCCGCGCTGCTATGCTCGGCTGCATCGCGCCTCGGCTTCGCGCAAGTGTGGCGCGTAGGCGGCTGGTTGCCATAAGCCCGCGGCGCGCGGTGGCGCCACGCGCACATGTGCCATGTGCCGCCGCGCGAGCGCCTCGCCACGCTTCCCGCATCACGTATTCTTTTCTTCAGCCTAACTAATCAAATCGCCGACGGAGTCCGCATGAAGAACCCTCTCGAACCCGTTCCGCGCAAGCCGCGCGTCAATGCGCTCGCCGCGCTGCTGCTGTCGCTCGCCGCCGCGCCCGCATTCGCGCAATCGTCGCTGCCGGCCGCGGCCGAACCGGCGGCCGGCGCCAGCGACGCCGCCGCTCCCGCACAACAGGCCGCCGATGCTGCCACGCCCGCCCCCACCGGCCTGTGGGAGCGCTCGAACCTGCTCGGCAACATGGGCGGCCTGCGCGACCTGCTCGGCGATCACGGCGTCACGCTGAGCCTGCAGGAAACCAGCGAGTACCTGTACAACACGTCCGGCGGCACGAAGCGCGGCGGCGCCTACCAGGGGCTCACGCAATTCGGCTTCAACGTCGACACCGGCAAGGCAATCGGCCTGCCGGGCGGCACGTTCAACGTGTCGGCGCTGCAGATCCACGGCACCAACGCCACGCAGCGCTACCTGCAGACGCTGCAGACCGCGACCGGCATCGAAGCGAATTCGACTACGCGCCTGTGGGAGCTCTGGTACCAGCAGTCGTTGCTCGACGGCAAGGTCGACGTGAAAGTCGGCCAGCAGAGCGTCGACCAGGAGTTCATGGTGAGCCAGAACGCGGCGACGTTCATGAACGCCACGTTCGGCTGGCCCGTGCTGCCTTCCACCGATCTGCCGTCCGGCGGCCCCGCGTATCCGCTGTCGTCGCTCGGCGTGCGGCTGCGCGTGAAGCCGGCCGATGCATGGACCGCGATGGTCGGCGTATTCGACGGCAACCCGGCCGGCCGCACCGACGGCGACGCGCAGGTGCTGAACGCGCACGGCACCAACTTCAACCTGCGCAGCGGCGCGTTCGTGATCGGCGAAGTGCAGTACGCGCTGAACGCGCCGCCGGCCGACCCGAAGGCGCCGCAACCGGCCGGCCTGCCGGGCACCTACAAGCTCGGCTTCTGGTATCAGTCGCAGCATGCGAACGATCCGCGCTACGGCACCGACGGCCTGTCGCTCGCGAATCCGGCGAGCAACGGCATTCCCGCCACCCATCGCGGCAACTACGGGCTCTATGCGGTCGCGGACCAGATGGTCTGGCGGCCGTCGGACGACAGCCCGCGCTCGGTCGGCGTGTTCGCGCGCGTGATGGGCGCGCCGGGCGATCGCAATATCGTCGACTTCGCCGCCAATGCAGGCGTGACGCTGAAGGCGCCGTTCAAGGGGCGCGACAACGACGTCGCGGGCATCGCGGTCGGCTACGCGAAGATCGGCTCGCATGCGCGTGGCCTGGACGGCGACACCGGCACCTACACGACGCCCGGTTATCCGGTGCGCCGCGCGGAAACCGTCGTCGAGGCGACCTACCAGTACCAGGTCGCGCCGTGGTGGCAATTGCAAGCCGACCTGCAGCACTTCTTCCGTCCGGGCGGCGGCATCCCGAACCCGAACGCGGCGGGTGCGCGTATCGGCGACGAAACGGTGGTCGGCGTGCGCACGACGATCACGTTCTGACGCAAGCCGCATACGGAAGCGGAAACGAAAACGGGCCGGACGGCCGCTTGCGCGACAGTCCGGCCCGTGCGTTCGCCTGCAGCGCGCTGAACACGCCGCAGGCGCCGTGCGTCACTCGCCGTACAGCCCGAGCAGTTTCAGCGTGACGCCGTTGGTCCAGCCGAAGCCGTCCTGCAGCGGATATTCGCCGCCGCCGCCGCCGCCCGTGCCCGCGCCTTCGACCACGTACTTCTCGACGAGCTTGCCTTCGGTTGCATACACATGCTTCACGTCGGACAGGAAACGCGTGCCGATGTCCTTCGCGAGCGCCGGTTCGCCATAACGACGCAGCCCGTCGATCGCGATCCACTGCAGCGGCGCCCAGCCGTTCGGCGCGTCCCACTGCTGGCCGGTATTCTCGGTCGTCGTCGCGAGGCCGCCCGGTTTCAGCAGCGTCTTGCGCACCTCGCGCGCGGTCGCCTTCGCACGCTCGGGCCATGCGACGCCCGCGAACAGCGGATACAGCGCGGCCGCCGTCACGCCGTCGCGCGGCTTGCGCAACTGCCAGTCGTAGTCGCCGTAGTAGCCGCGGCGGTTCCACAAATAGTGGTTGATCGCGGCCGCACGCCGCGCCGCGCGCCCCGCGAAGTCGGTCACGCATGCGACGTCGCGCGTGACCGCGCAGCCCTTCACGATCGTCGTCTCGAGATGGAACATCAGGCTGTTCAGGTCGACCGGCACGATCGACGTCGTGCGGATCGTCGCGAGCGTCTTGCCGTCGCCGAACCAGCGCGAGCTGTAGTCCCAGCCGCTTTCGGCGCCTGCGCGCAGGTCGCGGTACACGTCGTTCGCCGGACGGCCGGGCGCAGACTTCGCGGTCGTCACGTCCTCGAGATACGACTCGTCGCGCGGCGTGTCGCTCGCATCCCAGTAGCGGTTCAGCACCGCGCCGTCGGGCATCGCGACCACGTTGCGCGCGGCCTGCCCGCGCGGCGTCGTGGTTTCGCCCTGCATCCAGTACGCATGCTCCTTGCGCAGTTGGGGCAGGTATTTCTGGTAGACCTTGTCGCCTTCGGCCTGCGCGGCGAGCGTGACCATGTACGCGAAGAACGGCGGCTGCGAGCGGCTCGCGTAGTACGTGCGGTTGCCGTTCGGGATGTGCCCGATCGTGTCGATCAGATGCGCGAAGTTGTCGAGCATGTCGTCGACGAGATCCTCGCGACCCGACACCTGCAGCCCGAGCATCGTGAAATAGGTATCCCAGTAGTAGCCTTCGCGGAAGCGGCCGCCCGGCACGACGTACGGCTTCGGCAGCGGAATCAGCGAACTGTACGGCGGCACCGTGACGCTCGTGCGCGTGAGCTGCGGCCACAGCCAGTCGATGTGCTGGCGCAGCGTCTGGTTCGGCGGCGGCGTCACGCCGCCTTCCGGGGGCGGCGTGAAATGCTGGCCGACGAACGTCTTCAGCGAGAAGCCCGGCTGCGATTTCTGTTGCTGATACAACTGCACGATCGTCGCGGGATCGGTATCGGGCGTCGCGTCGACGAAGGTCTTCTGGTCGGGATAGATCTGCGCGGTCTGCACCGCGACGAACAGGTCGCCGTAGAGCTGGCTCGGCGGCGGCAGCAGCGTGCCCGACGCGGGGCCGGCAATCGCCGCCGCGGTCGGCACGGCCGACTGGCTGGCCGCCTGAGCGGCGGCCTGGTTCGCATTGTCGGCCTGCGCGGCGCAGCCGGCGACGGCCAGATACGCAACGGCCAGTGCGGCGGCCCAGCGCAGACGCGGCGCGGGCGGTGCATGACGCGGTGCATGATGACGCGAGAAGCGACGTGAGAAGCGAGATGCAATCGATGCGGCACGACGTGACGTCATGGCGTGTCCCCTCCTTTCGATGGTGAGTGGCTCGGCACGAGGTCTCGTTCGCGCGCGCGCTCGTCTCGATGGCCCTCGATCGATGCGCGTCATATGTTGTGTTGCGAGTGGGTCCGACTGTCGCATAAAACGTGCGCCGCACGCAAGTTTCGCGGTCGCAGCGACAGTCGATGTCATGTGTCGTGTCATGCGCCGCAGCCGGCGCGGCGGTCGTCTCTTCTTTCGCGCGCGGAAGCAGGAACGACTGTTGCAACATGCGGAACAAGTGTTGTCGAACGTGACGCATCGACAACAATATGGGCATAATGGCGTCTTTACCGCGCGCCCAGCCCATGTCGCCCGTCTTTCTAGCACCGCTCATCGTTGCCTGTGCGTTGTTCATGGAAAGCGTCGACGCGAACATCATCGTCACCGCGCTGCCCGCGATGGCGAGGGACTTCGGGCACAACCCCGTTACGCTGAACGTTGCGATCACGGCCTACGTGGTCGGGCTCGGCGTGTTCATCCCGATCTGCGGCTGGCTCGCCGACCGCTTCGGCGCACGCTCCGTCTTCCGCACCGCAATCGGCATCTTCGTCGTCGGCTCGCTGATGTGCGCGGCCTCCAGTTCCCTCGGCGTGCTCACGTTCGCGCGCTTCATACAGGGCGTCGGCGGCGCGATGATGGTGCCCGTCGGCCGCATCATCATCTTCCGCGCGGTGCCGCGCTCGGATCTCGTGCGCGCGATGAACTATCTCGCGATTCCCGCGCTGTTCGGGCCCACGGTCGGGCCGCTCGTGGGCGGCTTCATCACGACCTACCTGCACTGGCGGATGATCTTCTTCATCAACGTGCCGATCGGCATCTACGGGATCTATCTCGCGAGCAAGCACATCGCGAACACGCACGAGCCCGATCCGGGCCCGCTCGACTGGTTCGGCTTCCTGCTGTCGGCAAGCGGCGCCGCATTGCTGCTGATGGGCCTTACGCTGCTCGACGGCTCGCTCACCTCGCGCTCGAACGCGATCGTGATGTGCGCGGCCGGCACCGTGCTGCTCGCGCTCTACGTGCCGTACGCGCGCCGCAAGGAGCGCCCGGTGCTCGACCTCAGTTTCCTGAAGATCCCGACCTACCACGCGAGCGTCGTCGGCGGGTCGCTGTTCCGCATCGGCCTTGGCGCGGTGCCGTTCCTGCTGCCGCTCGCGCTGCAGGAAGGGCTCGGCATGAGCGCGTTCCATTCGGGGCTCATCACGTGCGCGTCCGCGCTCGGCGGCGCGATGAGCCGTTCGACGGCCACGCATACGCTGCGCCGTTTCGGCTTTCGCACGGTGCTGATCTACAACGCGGCATTCGCGGGGCTCGCGATCGCCGCGTACGGCGTGTTCCATCCCGGCATGGCGACCTGGGCGATCTGGCTGATCGTGCTCGTCGGCGGCATCTTCCCCGCGCTGCAGTTCACGAGCCTGAACTCGATGATCTACGCGGACATCTCGCCGCGCGACGCGGGGCGCGCCACGAGCCTCGGCAGCGTGGTGCAGCAGATGTCGCTCGGGCTCGGCGTGACGGTGGCCGGTATCGTGCTGCACGTGTCGCACTGGCTGCAGGGCCACCAGACGATGGTGTGGTCGGATTTCTGGCCCGCGTTCGTCGTGGTCGGGCTGTGCTCGTTCGCGTCGATTCCGATCACGCGGCGGCTGCCGCCCGGCGCCGGCGACGAAGTCGCGCGCGGCAAGCGGCAATAAGCGGCAAGCATTTCGGTTCGCCGCGTTGCGGCGCGGCAAAACACGACGACCTGTCCCGCGCGCTGCGGCCGGGGGAAACGTGTGCCGCGGCATGACACGTCGCGCGGCAGCCGGCGAAAAACCGGAAAAACAAAAAAATCAGCGGACATCCACACGGGGCCGGTGCTCAGCCGCATGGATGTCCGCTCAGGGCTCCGGGTCTCCCGATGGGGGTTGAGAATCCCGGATTCGCTTCCTGCGTGCCATGGACATATGTGCGTCGGAAGCGGAATCGTTGCGCGCACTTGTCGTCGCGCCATGCTCTGCACTATAGGGAAACTTGCGAAACGCATCTGTCAAGCATTGTCAGACGCGTTGCATCGGTGCGTCGCACACGCGCGCCGCTTTCGCGCTAAAGTGATCGCCGACCGCCACCCTCATCCGCCATTCCGATGCTTACGCTCTCGCCCGCCGCCGCCCGCGCGCTGCATCTCGCCGCACAAGGTCTGCTGACGCCGCCCCGCCGCAAGGCGACCAAGGCCGACGTGCTCGACACGATCCGCCGGATGGCGCAGTTGCAGATCGACACCATTCACGTCGTCGCGCGCAGCCCGTATCTCGTGCTGTTCAGCCGTCTCGGCGATTTCTCGCCGCAGTGGCTCGACGAACATCTCGCCGAGGCGCGCCTGTTCGAATACTGGTCGCACGAAGCGTGTTTCCTTCCGATCGAGCAGTTCGGCCTGATGCGGTACAAGATGCTCGATCCGTCGGGGATGGGCTGGAAATACGCGGCCGAGTGGCACGCGCAGAATCGCGACGAGATCGAGCGGCTGCTCGCGCGGATTCGCGACGACGGCCCGGTGCGATCGGCCGATTTCGTCCGCGAAGATGGCGTGAAGGGCAACGGCTGGTGGGACCGCAAGCCCGAGAAGCGCCACCTGGAAGTGCTGTTCACGACGGGCGACCTGATGGTGTCGGAACGCCGCAATTTCCAGCGCGTGTACGACGTGCGCGAACGCGTGCTGCCCGGCTGGGACGACACGCGCGACCTGCCGCCGCGCGAAGCCGTGCTGCCCGCGCTGCTCGACTACACGTGCCGCGCGCTCGGCGTCGTGCGCGCGGACTGGGTGGCCGACTACTATCGGCTGCCGCGCCGTTCGTATCGCGAGGAGCTGGAACGGCTCGCGGATGCGGGCGACCTGATTCCGGTGCGGATCGACGACTGGAAGGAGCCGGCCTATGTGCATCGCTCGCTCGACGCATTGCTGCCGGCCGCCGCGGCCGACACGCTGCGCTCGACGGTCACGACGCTGCTGTCGCCGTTCGACCCCGTCGTATGGGACCGGCGGCGCGCGTCGACGCTGTTCGGTTTCGACTACACGATCGAGTGCTATACGCCCGGGCACAAACGGCGCTACGGCTATTTCTGCCTGCCCGTGCTGCATCGCGGCCGGCTGGTCGGCCGCGTCGACGCGAAAGCGCACCGCACGCTCGGCACGTTCGAACTGAAGGCCGTGCATGTCGAGCCGGGCGTGCGGTTCGGCACGGGGCTCGCGGCCGACGTCGCGAAGGCCGTGAAGAAGCTCGCGGCGTGGCACGGCACGCCGGAGGTCGCGGTCGCACACGCGCCGCCGGCCCTCGTGCAGGCATTGGCGCGCACCTGACGCCGCGTGCCGCCGGCACGCTAGCCGAGCATGTGCATGCCGGCGTCGATATAGTGCGTGCCGCCCGTGATCGCCCGTGCACCGTCGCTCGCCAGGAACGCGCAGAACGCGCCGACGTCGTCGATGTCCAGCGCGTGATGCAGCGGCGCCCGGCGCGCGGTGTCGTCGAGCAGCCGGTCGAAGTCCGGCAGGCCCGATGCCGCGCGCGTCGGCAGCGCGCCCGGTGAAATCGCGTTGACGCGAATGCCCGTGCCGCCGAGTTCGGCCGCCAGGTACCGCACGCTCGATTCGAGCGCGGCCTTGACCGGCCCCATCACCCCGTAGTTCGCGACGACCTGCTCCGCGCCGAGATAGCTCATCGCCATCAGGCTCCCGCCCTGCGTCATCAGCGGCTCGGCGAGCCTCGCCATCCGGATGAACGAATGGCACGAGGTATCCATCGCCACCGAGAAGCCTTCCGGCGAGCTGTCGACGACGCGGCCGTGCAGATCGGCCTTCGGTGCATACGCAACCGAATGCAGCACGAAATCGATCGCGCCCCATTGCACCGCGATCGCGTCGAATACCGCCGCCATCTGGTCGGGCCGCCCGACGTCGAGCGGCATCCGGATCGGCGCGTCGAGTTGCGCGAACAGCGGCTCGACGTGCGGCAAGGTCTTCTCCGACTGCCAGGTCACCGCGAGCGTGGCGCCCGCCCGGCAAAACGCACGCGCGCATCCCCACGCGATGCTCTGCTCGTTCGCCATGCCGACGACGAGCCCCCGCTTGTGTCGCAACGTCATGCCGCCCCCCTGTCGATCCGCGCCGGCCTAGCGCTGCGCCGCGATCCATCGCGCGATGTCCGGCCACACCGTCTTCAGCGTACGCGACCCCATGAACAGGCCGATATGGCCGCCCGGCACGAGTCGGCTCTCGATCCGCGACGCGGGCGTCCCGAGGCGATCGCGCGCCCCGAACACCTGCTCCGACGTCGTGATGTCGTCGGCCTCGCCGGCGAGCAGATAGGCCGGGCACGCGACGTCCTTCAGATCGAGCGTGCGCCCGAGCGCAACGAACGTGCCCTTCGCGAGCCGGTTCTCCTTGAAGATCTGCACGATCGCCTGCAGGTACCAGCGTCCCGGCAGGTCGATCGGGCTTTCGTACCAGTTCGCGAACACCTCGCGCTTGCGCAGGTATTCGGGATCGTCGAGATGCTCGTACAGGTCGATGTGCTCGGCAAGATAGTGCTGGTCGGGATGCATGTTCTTCCAGCCGCGCAGCATGAAGCGCCCGCGCATCAGCCCGCCGCCCATCGCCACGAGCTCCTCGTAGAACGACGTCGGATACGTGTGCACCATCCGCTTGATCGGGCCGTCGCCCGCGTCGGTGTCGATCGGCGAGCCCGCCAGCACGAGGCTCGCGACCTTGTGCGGGAAACGCGCCGCATACATCGCGGACATCCAGCCGCCCTGGCACAGCCCGACGAGATTCACGCGGCCGCCGAGCTCGTCGACGCACACGTTCAGCTCGGCCAGATACTGGTCGATCTCGAGGTCCTTCATGTCCTCGGTGGCCGAGCGCCAGTCGGTCAGGTACAGACGCGTCACGCCGTGCTCGCGCAGCGTCTGCATCAGGCTCTGCCCCGGCTGGTAGTCGGCGATCATCGCGCTGTGGCCCGCGTACGGCGCATCGACGATCGTCGGCAGCCCGTGCGCCGGCGCGGCCGAATAATCGCGAAACGTCACCGTCCGCAGCTCCAGCAACGGCCGGTTCGTCGATGCCAGCGCAGGATGCACTTCGAAATGCAGCTTCTCCTCTTCCGCGAGGAAGCGGAGATTGCGCGCGGCGATCTCGGAACCGGCCGCGAACATCGCCGTGGCGGCGGCCATCGGCCAGAACATCGGCAGCGCGGGGGCGCTGACGGCAGGGGAAGACGTGTCGCGTGCTGTCATCGAAGGTTTCACCGGGTCGGATACGGCGTGGAAGGGATCGCGTCGTCCAGCACGCGGCGCGTGTGCCGCGCGATCATCAGGTTCTCGTCGGTCGGGATCACGCGCACCGTCACGCGCGACGCGTCGCTCGAAATCACCGGCAGGCCTGCGGCGTTCGCCGCGTCGTCGAGCGCGATGCCGAGCCATGCCGCGCGGCTGCAGATCCGTTCACGCACGCGCGGCGCGTGCTCGCCGATGCCGGCGGTAAACACGAGCATGTCGAGACCGCCGAGCACGCCGGCCAGCGCGGCGAGTTCGCGAGCCGCGCGGTACGCGAACAGCTCGACTGCATGCGCGGCCGACGGCGCGTCGCTCGCGAGCAGCTTGCGCATGTCGCTCGACACGCCGGACACGCCGAGCAAGCCCGATTCCGTATAGATCAGATGCTCGACCTCGTCGAGCGACCGGCCCTCGTGACGCTGCAGGTACAGGATCACGCCGGGGTCCAGCGCGCCCGTGCGCGTGCCCATCGGCAGCCCGTCCACGGCCGTGAACCCCATCGTCGTCGCCACGCTGCGGCCGTTCGCGAGCGCGCACAGGCTCGCGCCGTTGCCGAGGTGCGCGACGACGGTCCGGCGCTGCGCCCAAGACGGATCGAGCCCCGCGAGTGCCGTCGCGATGTATTCGTACGACAGCCCGTGGAAACCGTAGCGCACGATCCCCTGCCCGGTCAGCGCGCGCGGCAACGCGAACTCCCGTTCGAGCGCCGGCATCGTCGAATGGAACGCCGTGTCGAAACACGCGACCTGCGGCAGGCTCGGTGCGACCGCGGCGACCGCGCGGATCGCGTCGACGTGATGCGGCTGGTGCAGCGGCGCGAGCGGCGAAAGCGACGCTATTGCATCGAGCACGCGCGCGTCGATCCGCACCGGCGCGGTGAAATACGGGCCGCCATGCACGACCCGGTGCCCGACGCCGTCGAACGCGGCCTCCCGCCCGACGTGAGCCGCGAACCACGCGTGCAGCGCTTCGATCGCGCCTTGGTGCCCCGGTCGCGCGACGGGGCTGTCGGCGAGCGTCGCGCCGTGCGCGTCGGCCACGCACAGACGCGGGGCGCCATGCAGGTTCTCGACCTGCCCGTGCAGGCCCGCATCGAGCGAGCGATCTTCGCGCGTGTCGTAGACCGAGAACTTGAGGCTCGATGAGCCGGCATTGAGGACCAGCACGGGATGTCGCATCGCGGCCCCGTCAGTGTGCGCAGGCCGCAGCGGCCGGCGGGGGGGGGGGGGGGCGCCGGGGGGGGGGGGGGGGCGGGGGGGTGTTTTT
>NZ_JBNCAB010000103.1:0-23266 GCF_049805555.1 Burkholderia sp. DN3021
CCGCCGGCCAGCCAGCGGCGCCAGCGCGAGGCGCGACGCGGCGCGACATGCAGCCCGTCGCCGGAATCGACCGGCGCCGGCTGCGCGAGGGCCGCGCGAATGCGCTCGGCATCGAACGGCGGTGCACGAAAACGCACGCCCGTCGCGTCGTACAGCGCGTTGGCAATCGCCGCCGCTGCCGGTGCCGCCGCCTGTTCGATCCGGCGCGCATCGTGCGCGGACAACTCGCCGTGCGCGCGATGCGCCGCGCCGTCGAACGCAGCCAGTTCATGCGCGATCGCGTCCGGCTGCGCACCGGCATCGATCTCGTCATGCGCAGGCCGCGCGGACAACCGCGCGCCCATCACGCGCGAAATCGCCACCTCGATCTGCCATGCGGGCAAACCGGCCATCGATGCGTCGCCCGGTTTGCCCGCACCTTGTCCAGCCACGACGCGCCGCACCGCGACATCGCCCGTCGCGCGATCGACATCGAGATCGACGACCCATGCGGACCAGCGCATGTCGCCGTCACGTGCGGCATCTGCTGCCGGCGGTTCACCGCCGGACGGTGCCGCAAGCGCGCCGGCGCCATCGAATGCGAAGCCGCGACCGCTGACGCGCGAACGCGCGTTCGCGTCGGCCGCGACCGGCGCGCCCCATGCGGCGCGTTCGCTGACCATCCGGATAATCTCGCGCGGCCCCGCATCCCGCGCTGCATCGAGATGCTGCAGGCGCAACGCGACCGGGTCGCGCCGCAACGCGCCCGCGAGTTCGTCGACGAAGGATTCGCGGGCGAACACGTGCGCATGGCCGGGGATTGCGCGATCGGCGTCGGCCAATTCGATCGACGTCTGCGCGTGCCGGTAGACGAACGGCGATGCGGGGCCGGCATCCGTGCCCTCGGCCGTTGAACCGTGAAGATCGTCCGTTACCGCGGATACCGCGCTAGCTGCCTGCGCGCGATAACGCCAGCTCGTCATCCGCCCGTCGGGCGCAGTCCGCGTTTCGATATCGAGCGATGCGTGCGTGCGCGTATCGCCGACCGGCCATTCGTAGCGTGCGTGATGCATATTCGATACGTCGGCGGCGCCTTCGTCGCGCGGCTCGTGCATCGTCACGCGCTCCTGCTCGACCGGCGGGCTCAGGTCAAGCTTCATCGCCGTCCCGCAGATAGCGTGCGGCACGATGCACGGCCCGGATGATCTCGAGGTGCGTGCCGCAGCGGCACAGGTTGAAACGCAGCGCATCGCGGATCGCCGCATCGTCCGGCGCGGGATTGCGGTCGAGCAGCGCCTTCGTGCTCATGATCATCCCGTTCAGGCAATAACCGCATTGCGCGGCCTGCTCGTCGATGAACGCGCGCTGGATCGGATGCGGCGCGTCGCGCGACCCGAGCCCTTCCAGCGTCGTGACGTCGCGCCCGCTCGCGGCGGCGGCCGGCACCACGCACGAACGCGTCGCCTGTCCGTCGACGAGCACCGTGCACGCGCCGCACTGCCCGAGCCCGCAGCCGTATTTCGGGCCGTTGAGCGCGCAGTCGTTGCGCAGAAGCAGCAGCAGCGGCGCGTCGGGCGCGGCCTCGTCGAAGGTGTGCGGCGTGCCGTTCACGCGAAACACCAGCGGCCGCGACGGAGAAGCGGGATGGGACATGAATGGATCCGGAATGCGGCGTGTGGGCCGAGGGCCGGCCGTCGGCGGGCACTGCCTCCGGCCGGCACCCGCCGGCGCACGCCTGACGACATATAACACGCCGAAAAACACGGGTTCCGGCGCATCGATCCCCGCGACGGCGAAGCGCCGGCCGGCGCGGAAATCGCGTGCGCGTCAGGCCGCAGCCGCCACGTTGTTGCGCGACGGCGAGACGAGCGGCACGTCGAACACGTCGTAGCCGAACACCCACGACGGATCCTCGTTCGTGCGCAGCCACGTGTTGTTGTGCGACACGAGCTGCACCTTCGACGCGCGCGCCGCACGATTCGCCTCGTACAGCGCGAACGCGCCCGCGTAGTCGCTCGCGCCAACCTCGTCGAGACAGCGCGCGAGCATCGCCGCATCCTCGATCGCCATCGCCGCGCCCTGCGCCATGTGCGGCTTCATCGGATGGCATGCGTCGCCGAGCAGCACGAGGCGGCCACGGCTCCACAGCGGCAGCGGATCGCGTTCGAGCAGCGGCCACTTGGTGATCGACGGCGACACGTCGATCAGGTGCTGGATGTCAGAGTGGAAACCCGCGAACGCGTCGCGCATCTCGTCGCGGCTGCTGTCGACCATCGACACGCCTTCGGGCCATTCGGCCTGCGGCACGCCGGTCACGTAGTAATACTCGTCGCGCTTCTCGGTCACGTAGTAGACCATCATGTGGCGATCCTCCGACCACCACTTCACGCACATGTCGTACGGCTTGTTGCCGAGCAGCGATGCCGGGAACACCGCGCGGTGCGCGACATAACCCGTATAGCGCGGCGGCTCCGCGCCGAGCAGGTGCTCGCGGATCCGCGAATTCACGCCGTCCGCGCCGATCACGATGTCGGCCGTCTCGACGCTGCCGTCGGAGAACGTCAGGCGCACCGCGTCGCCGGTGTCCTCCACCGATGCGAGCCGCTTACCGAAGCGGATCGTGCCGGGCGTCACCGCCTGCGTCATCAATGCGTGGAAATCGCCGCGATGCACGGTCAGGTAGCTCGCGCCGTAGGTCTTGCGCGCGTAGTCGCCGAGCGGGATCTGCGCGAGCACGTCGGCCGTCTGCCAGTCGCGGCTGTACCAGAAATCCGGATGCGAACCCATCGTGTTCAGCGCATCCTCGCAGCCGATGCGCCGCATGATCTTCATCACGTTCGGGCCGAGGTGGATGCCCGCGCCGAGGCGCGAGAACGCCGGCGCCTGCTCGTACAGCGCGACGTCGTAGCCGCCGCGCTGAAGCAGCGCCGCGGCGGCCGTGCCGCCGAGACCGGCGCCGATGATTGCGATACGGGGTGTGCTCATGCGGATCTCCTGATCGTGGGCCCGTCGCCTGACGCGGCGCGAGAACGGGCGGATTGAATGGCGTTTATTTAGCGTACACACTCAATTTATTCAGGACAAGCGGATTGTTGATCGCTGCAATCACATTCGGGAAAATACCGATAATTCGTCGAATATCCGCATACCAAAACGCTCAACACGCGCCGAGCATCATTTTGACCCATTGCCATTTTCAAATGTACACACTAGACTTTTCTAGAAATCCGGCGATCTCGCGCCAGCGTGCCGCCTCACCCTTACCGACACGGAGCCTCCCGTCATGAGCAAGACCTACCGCATCGGCCAGATCGTGCCGAGTTCCAACACGACGATGGAAACCGAGATCCCCGCGATGCTGCGGTTGCGCGAAACGATCCGCCCCGAGCGCTTCACGTATCACTCGAGCCGGATGCGGATGAAGAAGGTCGTCAAGGAAGAACTGGCGGCGATGGATGCCGAATCCGACCGCTGCGCGGTCGAATTGAGCGACGCGCGCGTCGACGTGCTCGGCTACGCGTGCCTCGTCGCGATCATGGCGATGGGGCACGGTTATCACCGCGTGTCGCAGGCGCGCCTGACGAAGCACACGGCCGACAACGGCGCGCAGGCACCGGTGCTGACGAGCGCGGGTGCGCTCGTCGACGCGCTGAAGGTGATCGGCGCGAAGCGCATCGTCGTCGTCGCGCCGTACATGTTGCCGTTGACGGAACTCGTGGTCGACTACATCCGCAACGAAGGCTTCGAAGTGCTCGACTATCGCGCGCTGGAAATTCCCGACAACCTCGACGTCGGCCGTCACGATCCGGCGCGCCTGCCCGACATCGTGAAAACGCTGCCGTACCAGGACGCCGACGCGATCGTGCTGTCCGCGTGCGTGCAGATGCCGTCGCTGCCGGCCGTCGCGAAGGTCGAGGCGATGACGGGCAAGCCGGTGATCACGGCCGCGATCGCGACCACCTACGCGATGCTGCGCGAGCTCGACCTCGAGCCGGTCGTGCCCGGCGCCGGCGCGCTGCTGTCCGGCGCGTACTGAACGCGGCCCTTCCGACGGAGTCCATTCATGCCCTCGACTTTCCTGTACGGCGCGAACATCCGCGCGAACGGCATCCGCCAGCACTACCTGCGCTACGGCGGCGCGACCGGCGCGCGCGCATCGCGCCCTGCGATCGTGCTGATCCCCGGCATCACGAGCCCCGCGATCACCTGGGGCTTCGTCGGCGAAACCTTCGGCGCGGCGTTCGACACCTATGTGCTCGACGTGCGCGGCCGCGGGCTGTCCGACGCGTCGCCGTCGCTCGACTACAGCCTCGATGCGCAGGCCGACGACATCGCGGCGCTCGTCGCCGCGCTCGGCCTGCCGCGCACGAGCCTCGTCGGCCATTCGATGGGCGCGCGGATCGCCGCGCGCGCGGCGCGGCGCGGCATCCGCGGGCTCGCATCCGTCGTGCTCGTCGATCCGCCCGTGTCGGGCCCGAACCGCCGCGACTATCCGGGCAAGCTGCCGTGGTACATCGACTCGATGGCGCTCGCGCGCGCCGGCACCGACGCCGAGGGCATGCGCACGTTCTGCTCGACCTGGACCGATGCCGAACTGCAGTTGCGCGCCGAGTGGCTGCATACCTGCGACGAGCGCGCGGTACGCGCGAGCTATGAAGGATTCCATACCGACGATTTCCATGCGGACGCCGCACAACTGGCCGTGCCATCGCTGCTGATCACGGCCGAACGCGGCGACGTGGTGCGCGACGACGATGTCGCCGAACTGCAGCGCGCGACGCCGTCGATGCGGCATGTGCGCGTGCCCGACGCCGGCCACATGATCCCGTGGGACAACGCGCCGGGCTTCTACGCGGCGTTCGGCAGCTTTCTCGGCGCGCCGCTCGCGGCCTGATCCCCTTTTCCCTCACGCCTTTACCGGAGCCGACGATGCCAGTTAGCGACACCCAACTGATCGACGCGTGGAAGCAGGTGCTCACGCTGTCGCGCCTCGAACCGGGCCAGACCGTCACGATCCTGACGAGCGCGGCCACCCACCCGCAGACGCTGTCGTGCGCGCTGATCGCGACGCAATCGATGGGCGCGATCGTCAACCGGCTCGACCTGCCGCCGGTCAACGGCGAGAAAGCGTTCAGCCGCGACCCGCTCGCGTATCTCGGCACGACGCCGCTGACCGGCAACAAGGCCGCGATCGCCGCGCTGCGCGAGAGCGACCTCGTGCTCGACCTGATGACGCTGCTGTTCTCGCCCGAGCAGCACGAGATCCTGAAGTCGGGCACGAAGATCCTGCTCGCGGTCGAGCCGCCCGAAGTGCTCGTGCGGATGGTGCCGACGCCGGCCGACCGCACGCGCGTGCTCGCCGCCGCGAAGCACATCGCCGCCGCCCGCGAGATGCGCGTGACGTCGGCGGCCGGCACCGCGCTCACCTGCCCGCTCGGCGACTTCCCGCCGACCGCCGAATACGGCTTCGTCGACGCGCCCGGCCGCTGGGATCACTGGCCGAGCGGCTTCGCGCTGACCTACCCGAACGACCGCACCGCGCGCGGCACGATCGTGATCGATCGCGGCGACATCCTGCTGCCGCAGAAGCACTACGTAAGCGAGCCGATCGCGCTGACCGTCGAAGGCGGTTACGCAACGCGCATCGAAGGCGGCGTCGACGCCGACCTGCTGCGCGACTACATGGAGACCTTCGCCGACCCCGAAGGTTATGCGATCTCGCATATCGGCTGGGGGCTGCAGCCGCGCGCGCGCTGGTCGACGCTCGGGCTGTACGACCGCGAGGCGACGATCGGGATGGACGCGCGCGCGTTCGAGGGCAACTTCCTGTTCTCGCTCGGGCCGAACAACGAAGGCGGCGGCAACCGCACGACCACCTGCCACATCGACATCCCGCTGCGCCGCTGCACGGTCGAACTCGACGGCGCAACCGTCGTGCGCGACGGCCGCGTGACCGATCAACCCGCGTGACCGACGAGCGCCCGACACCATGAACGATCTCTCCCATCACGCCGAAGCGAACGTCTATCGCCAGCAGGGTTTCGGCACGCCGCTGCCGCCGCACGGCAACATCGGCCTGCTGATCGTCGACTTCGTGGTCGGCTTCGCCGATCCCGCGACATTCGGCGGCGGCAACATCGCGCCGGCGATCGCACGCACGACGCGCGCGCTCGCGCTGGCGCGCGAACGCGGCTGGCCCGTCGCGCACAGCCGCATCGTGTACGCGGACGACGGCAGCGACGACAACGTGTTCTCGCTGAAGGTGCCCGGCATGGCGACGCTGACCGAGCACCATCCGAACAGCGCGATCGTGCCCGAACTCACACCCGCGGCCGGCGAACTCGTCGTGCGCAAGACCGTGCCGTCGGCGTTCTTCGGCACGCAACTCAGCCCCTGGCTCGCGCAGCGCGCGGTGCAGACGCTGCTCGTCGCCGGCGCCGTGACGAGCGGCTGCGTGCGCGCCAGCGTCGTCGATGCGATGTCGCACGGGTTCCGTCCGCTCGTGCTCGCCGATTGCGTCGGCGATCGCGCGATCGCGCCGCACGACGCGAACCTGTTCGACATGCAGCAGAAATACGCGGCCGTGATGCCGCTCGACGACGCGATCGCGGCGATCGACGCCGTGCACGCACACGCGCGCTGAATCGCGACGGATCGCGGGCGCCGCATGCGTCGCCCGCGATTGACGCTGCGCTTTTGGCGGCCTAGATTGGCCTGACGCGCGCCGCCCGAACCCTCTCCGGCACAACCGTCGCCGGCCGCGCCGCTCCCGACAGGACCCCTTCCCCGTGAACCGTTCAGAATTGCTCGTGCGCGACGGCTGCCTGACCGTGATCCGCCCGCCCGCGCCACCCGTCAAGCCGGCGCCCGGCCAGCCGGGCAGCCTGTCGTCCTACGTGCCGGCGCTGCCTGAAGTCTTCGTCGCGATTCTCGACGATGGCCGCATCCTCGCGTTCAACGGACACGTCGATCTCGGCACCGGCATCCGCACGTCGCTCGCGCAGATCGTCGCCGAGGAACTCGACGTGCCGGCCGCGCGCGTGACGATGGTGCTCGGCGACACGGCCGCGACACCGAATCAGGGCCCGACCATCGCGAGCGCAACGATCCAGATTTCCGCGACGCCGCTGCGCTGCGCGGCCGCGCAGGCGCGCCACGCGCTGCTGACGCTCGCCGCCGAGCGGTTCGGTGTCGACGTGGAGCGGCTGGTTATCGACGACGGGACCATTTCGGCGGACGGACAAACGGCAACGTTCGCGGCGCTCGTCGCCGCGCATCGCATCGCGCTGACGCTGGACCTGAACACCCTCACGAAGGATCCCGCGCTGTACCGGATCGTCGGCAAATCGTCGCCGCGCGTCGACCTGCCCGCGAAGGCGACCGGCGAGCTCACGTTCGTGCACGACATGCGCGTGCCGGGCATGCTGCACGGCCGTGTCGTGCGGCCGCCGTATGCGGGCCACGACAGCGGCCCGTTCGTCGGCACCTCGCTCGTCGACGTCGATCGCGCGTCGGTCGCCGACGTGCCGGGGCTGGTGGCCGTCGTCGCGATCGGCGATTTCGTCGGCGTGGTTGCCGAACGCGAGGAACATGCGATCCGCGCGGCGCGCCAGTTGCGCGTGACGTGGCGGCCGCATGCCGCGCTGCCGCCGCTCGACGAGCCGGCCGCCGCGATCGCCGCCGCGCCGGCCAGGCGCCGCGTGCTGCTCGACGAAGGCGATGTCGACGCGGCGCGCACGCAGCCCGGCACGATCACGCTGTCGCGCACCTATGCGTGGCCGTTCCAGATGCACGGCTCGATCGGCCCGTCATGCGCGCTTGCCGACTACCGGGAACCGGGCGACGGTCGGATCACCGTATGGTCCGGCACGCAAAATCCCGTATCGCTGCGCTACGACCTCGCGACGCTCGTCGCGCGCGACGAAGCCGATTTCGACGTCGTGCGGATGGAAGCGGCCGGCTGCTACGGCCGCAACGGCGCGGACGACGTGTGCGGCGACGCGCTGCTGCTGTCGCGCGCGGTCGGCCGCCCGGTGCGCGTGCAACTGTCGCGCGCGGACGAACATCTGTGGGAACCGAAAGGCGCGGGCCAGCTGATGCAGGTGACCGGCACCGTCACGCGCGACGGCCGCCTGCTCGGCTACGACTTCACGACGCGCTATCCGTCGAACGACGCGCCGCTGCTCGCGGCCTTGCTGACCGGCGCGATCGCGCCCGAGCCGCGCGTGTTCGAGATGGGCGACCGCACGGCCGTGTCGCCGTACGCGAGCCCGCATCGCCGCTTCGTCTGCGAGGATCTCGCGCCGCTCGTGCGCGCGTCGTGGCTGCGCGGCGTGTCGGCGTTGCCGAACTCGTTCGCGCACGATGCGTTCGTCGACGAATGCGCTGCGCTGACCGGCATCGATCCGCTCGCGTTCCGGCTGCGCCACCTGCAGGACACGCGCGCGACCGAACTGCTGCAGGCCCTGGCCGACCGCGCGGGCTGGACGCCGCGCACGACGGACACGCATCGCGAACGCAACGGCGCGCGGCTCGCGCGCGGCCGCGGCGTCGCGTATGCGCGCTACGTGCACAGCCGCTTTCCCGGTTTCGGCGCGGCGTGGTCGGCATGGATCGTCGACCTGAGCGTCGATCGCGTGTCGGGCGAGATACGCATCGAACGCGTGACGGTCGGCCAGGACACCGGCACGATGATCAACCCGGATGGCGTGCGCCATCAAATCCACGGCAACGTGATCCAGGTATTGAGCCGCACGCTGAAGGAGCGCGTGCGGTTCGCGAACGGCAAGGTCGCGTCGCGCGAATGGGCGAGCTATCCGATCCTGACGTTCGCGGAAGTGCCGGACGTCGATGTCGTGCTGATGCCGAGACAAGGCGAGCCGCCGCTCGGCGCGGGCGAATCGGCGTCGGTGCCGGGCCCGGCCGCGGTTGCGAACGCGTTGTTCGATGCGACCGGCGTGCGGTTCTACGCGCCGCCGTTTACGCCCGAAGCGGTGCGCGCCGCGCTGCGCGAGGCCGGCCGGCTGATGAGCGCCAACGACGCCGCTGCGCCCGCAACCGCCGGCGCGGCGTAGGCCCGGCCGGCGCCTCGCGCGCGCATCACGCTTCGCCGTCTTCTTCCATCATCTTGCGCAGCAGGAACTGCAGCGCGACCCGTTCGCCCGGATTGAGCGCGCCATACGTGCGCTCGGTCACCTGCCTCGCGAACGGCACCGTGCGGTCGATCAGCGCGAGCCCGGTCGCGGTCGCGCGCACGATCAGCTTGCGGCCGTCGTTCGGGTCGGGCAGCACCTCGATCAGCGCGCGTGTCTTCAGGCGCTCGACGACGCCGCGGATCGTCGCCTGGTCGATCGCGGTCGCCTTGACGATGTCGTTCAGCGAGCACGCCTGGCGTTCCTTGACCGCGCACAGCGTCACGAACTGCGCGGCCGTGAGATCCGAATCGGGGATCGCTTCCTGGAAGATCGACACGTGCCGCTGATACGCGCGGCGCAGCAGATGTCCAACCTGGTCGTGAAAGTCGTAGGAATCCTTGGAAGACGCCATGAAAGTGAAGGCCAGTGCCGCATGCAAGTGAAAGACAAGCAGTGTACACCCTCAATTCGGCACAGCCGGCGACCGCGCGGCCGCTTCATTGCGGTGCATCAGGATTCGCGGCGCCCGGCACGCATCGCGCCTGACGATCGCCTGACGATCGCCTGACAGCGGCGGATCACCGGCCGATGCCGTCGCCGAACGGTCGCCCCGCGCGTCCGAGCCTGCTGCCCCACGTGCATTTGAGCGCTGCGACAAGCTTTCGCGCACACACTTCACTTTTGAGCGCATACGCACGAATTTTGTGCACGCTTTCGCGCGCTCCCAGGCCATTTCCACACGCATTTTCGATCGTCCAAAGCCCTATCAAAAGCACGGTTTTTCTCACGCAAACGCTTACCTCCAAGCGGCCGGATTCATGCCTGTGCGATTCGGTATTTTCTAGTGTGTACGCTATTTAATTGCCGTGATATACAGGCTCCAGTGCGCGGCGAAATGTCCTCCCGCGTCGATCGGCCACCCATTCATCCGTCACATTCGAACAGGGGCAATCCCATGTCTACCGCACACCCGAGCGCCGCCGCTTCCCCCGACGACGCGCTCCACGGCAATCTCTATCGCAAGGTCACGCTGCGCCTGATCACCCTCTTCTGCCTGTGCTACTTCGCGGCCTATCTCGACCGCATCAACATCGGGCTCGCGAAACTCCAGATGCTCGATGCACTGAAGTTCAGCGATACCGTGTACGGGCTCGGCGCCGGCCTGTTCTTCGCCGGTTACATCCTGTTCGAAGTCCCAAGCAACCTGGTGCTGCAGCGCGTCGGCGCGAAGCTGTGGATCGCGCGGATCATGATCACGTGGGGCCTGCTGTCGGGTGCGACGATGTTCGTGCACACGCCGATGCAGTTCTACGTCGTGCGCTTCCTGCTCGGCGCCGCCGAAGCCGGCTTCCTGCCGGGCGTGCTGCTGTACCTGACGCAGTGGTATCCCGATGCGCGCCGCGCGCGGATCGTCGCGCTGTTCATGGTCGGCCTGCCGCTGTCGAGCATGATCGGCAGCCCGATCTCCGGCTGGATCATGCGCGCGTTCGACGGCACGCACGGGCTCGGCGGCTGGCAGTGGCTGTTCCTGCTCGAAGCGCTGCCGTCGGTGCTGCTCGGCTTCGCGGTGCTGCGCTGGCTGCCCAACGGCATCGAATCCGCGCAATGGCTGAACGCGGACGAAAAGCGGGTGCTGCGCACGAATCTCGACGCCGATCCGTCCGGCAACAAGAGCCACGCGCTCGGCAAGGCCTTCTCCGATCCGAAGGTATGGGCGCTCGGCCTGATCGACCTGTGCGTGCTGCTCGGCCTGTATGCGGTGAGCTTCTGGCTGCCGACGATCCTGCGCGACACCGGCGTGAAGGACGCGTATCACATCGGCTGGCTGATGGTGATCCCGAATGCCGCGGCCGTGCTCGCCACGCTGTATTGCGGCGCGAGCTCGGATCGTGTGCGCGAACGCCGCTGGCATATCGTCGTACCGTTCATGGTGTCGGCCGTCGCGCTGGCGATCGCGGCCTCGTCGTCGCACGGCACGCTCGGAACGGTATTGCTGTTTTCGCTGATCAACGCGGGCGCGGCCGCCGCGATGCCGGTCGTCTGGGCGTTGCCGTCCACGTTCCTGAAGGGCTCCGCCGCGGCCGGCGGGATCGCGTTCGCGTGCTCGATCGCGAACCTCGGCGGGTTCGGCAGCACCTACTTCATCGGCTGGCTGCGCGACACGTTTCATTCGCAAAGCGCGGGGCTATATGGCTTCGCCGCGTGCATGCTGGTCGGCTGCGCACTCGCGCTCGCGTATCCGGCAAAGCTCGTGAACCGCTGACGCATCGCGTCGCCTGCCGCAACGCTGCCTTTTTTACACCCGCCCGCGTCAGACTCGTTCGCCGCACGTCCCCTCGTTTCGCGCCCGCGCCGCCACCCCACGCGCACGGGCGCGGGTTTCCCGCCTCCGTCGACCGCGCAGGCACATCGCTTGCACCATCCACGCGCCCGCCTCCCCGGCGGACAGCATCCTTCACCCAACCTGCGCTGCGCACCGCGCGATCCAGCGCGGCGTTCCCGCATCGCCAGCAGGTTTCCTGAACGAGAGGACAACATGAAATCAATACGAACACTGGTGGCCCTGTGCTCCGTCATTTCCGTGCTCGCAGCGTGCGGCGGCGACGGCAACGACGTCGGCACCGAACTCGGCATCTCGAAGCCGCAGGCGCGCTTCATCAACGCGGTACCGGCCGGGCCGAATCTCGACTACTACCTGAACGCGAAGATCGACCAGTCGGGCGTCGCGTACAAGGGCGTGACGCGCTATCACGACATCGACTCGGGCACGCAGACCGCGAGCTACGACATCTCGGGCACGACGACGACCATCGCCGCGCAATCGTTCAGCGCGGCGAATGGCCATCACTACACGACGATCGCGCTGCCGAGCAAATCGTCGGCGATTTCCGTCATCGACGATCCGTACAACAAAGGCCTGCTGTCGGACAAGGCGCGCGTGCGCAGCTTCAATGCGTCGCCGAACGCGCAGAACGTCGACGTATATGTCGTTCCGCCCGGCACCGACATCTCGACGCAAAGCCCGACGCTGGCGGGCGCGGCCTACCAGAACGCGGTACCGGCATCGACGCAGGATTCGATCTACCTCAATGGCGGCAGTTATCAGGTGATCGTCACGACGGCCGGCAGCAAAGCACCTATCCTCAAGACCGCGCCGGTCACCATCAACAACAACGCCGACTGGCTGCTCTTGACGATTCCGTCGGGCGGGATCGGCGACGTGACGCCGAACGACATTCACGTGCTCGTTGCACAGGGCAACGACGCCGATACGTCGGCACAGGAACTGGGCCCGCAGTAAGGGCTCCAAACGGTCGCGGTGGCCGGTGCGGTTGCGCCGGCCGCCGGATGATCTCCAGCCTCGGCGTCAGTCGACCCGCTCGAGACGGATCACATGCTCGGCGCGCGTAACGGTGCCGTGCTCGACAGCGATATCGACATCGCCGACATGGCGCACGCGCCAGCCCGGCCGCGTCGCGATCTGCGGCAGGTTGCCGGACGGGCGGCTCTCGATCCCGCCGAGCCCTTCATCGGGCGTATCGACCGCGTCGTCGAGCGACGCATTCGAATGGATCACGTTGTCGTGCCACTCCGATGCGCCCGCGGCCGCTTCCATGCCCTTGCCGTCGACGTCGACCGTGTTGTCGGTCATCGCCATGTTCGCGTTGTCGAGCGTGACGATCCGGCCGGCCGCGCGCCGCACAGGGTCTCCGCTGTCGACCGCGTGCGCGCCGACGTCGATCGGCGGCAGGCCGGTCGGCATTTTCCCCGCGACCGCCTCCGGCGTCAGCGGGCGCCGCGCCACCTCGGCGGCCTGGGTCGCCGCGTCGGGCATGTCGCCGGCCGCCGGCGTCTTTACCGGGCTCTTCTCGATCTGTTCCCGCTGCTTTTGCGGGTCAGGGTTCGATTCCGCATTCTGCATCGCACCTCCTGTCCGGCCGGCGTGCGCCGGCTCGAGCCGGCGCCGCCGGTCCTGGAATCGCTACAACGGTCCTTGCAAATCTTTCATGCGCACGGCCGCACACACGCGCGCCACCCGGCGCACGTGCGAAGCCCGCACGGCACTCGATCCGCGAACGGCGCACTTGCGCGCGGCTTGCGCGCCGTCCGCCCAGTCGTTCAGCCGCCCGTCAGCCGCCGCTCGCGCCGCCCGGCGCGGAAGCCGCGCCCGGCATGCTCGCGGCGCCTCCGGCCGCTCCGCTGCCCGGCATGCCCGACGGTGCGGTAGACGGCGCGGCCGACATGCCGCTCGTTGCGCTCGACTCGGAACTCGCCCCGCCGCTGTCGCTCTTCTTCTGGCAACCCGCGCCTGCCGCAAGGCCCGCGATCAGGATGCCGGCGAAGACGGCTCGCGATACATGACGAAATGAATATCGCTGCATGACACCTCCGCTGATGTCGATGTGGATGGAACCCGCTGACGAGCAATTCGCATGCCGCGCCCGGCCGCTTCCGCCGACAACATTCCATTCATTTTTCAAATGACGCCCAGCCGAATATTTAATTTCCCATCATCGCGCCGGCCACCCATACTCGCGAACAAATCCGGGACATAAGGTCCACGGCGGCCGGCCGGCGCAGCGTGTATACGCTGCCGGCTTCGCGCCCCGCACATGGAAGGAGACAACGGCGTGCAACTGGAAGCCACTCACCGCCCGGGCCTCGTGCCCGGCGCGGACGACGCATCGCATCGACACGGCGACGCGCGACCCCGCGCCGAGCCCGAAGCGGATCGTCGGCTGGCCGGGAACCTTCGCAAAATGACGGGCTGCCGGCCGGCTGCCGCGTCGCGCTCGCGCTCGGGCTCTGTGCCGCCGGGAGGCGTATCGGCATGCGGGACCCAATAGACCCGAACGCCCTGCCCCGCGACGCGTCCGCCGCCACGGACGTGCTCGACGTACTGGATGCACGGCTGATGCGCATCCTGCTCGTGCTGCTGACCGAGCGCACCGTGTCGCGTGCGGCCGTGCGCCTGAACATGTCGCAGCCGGCGACGAGCGCCGCGCTCAAGCGCCTGCGCACGCTGCTCGGCGATCCGCTGCTCGTGCGCAGCCGCTACGGGATGGTGCCGACCGAGTTCGGTGCGCGGCTGATCGAACCGCTGCGCAACGCGCTGCGCGTGATCGACTTCATCCGCATCCAGCAGCCGACGTTCGACGCGCGCACGTCGGTGCGCACCTACCGGATCGGCTGCCCCGACTATCTGAACGTGCTGTTCGTGCCGAAGCTCGTCGCGCTGTTCCGCGAGCGCGCGCCGAACGCGCAGCTCGTGTTCCATCCGCTCGGCGACGGCTTCGACGACGAGCGCGCACTCGCCGACGGCGAACTCGACGTCGTGATCGACAATCGCCCGGCCCGCTCGTCGCGGTTCCGGCAGGACGACCTGTTCGACGACCGCGTCGTATGCCTGATGCGCGCGACGCACCCGCTCGCGCGGCGCGGCGCGATGACAACCGCCGACTTCGCGGCAGCGCCGCAGCTGTGCCCGACGCCGTCGTGGCTCGAAGCGTCCGGCGCGATCGATCGGCAGCTCGAACGCGTGGGCCTGCAGCGGCGAATCGTCGTCACGCTGCCGCACTTCGAACTCGCCGCGCATGCGCTCGTGCGCTCCGACATGATCCTGACCACCACGTACCGGCTCGCACGGCACTACGCGAAGCTGCTGCCGCTCGCCGCCGTCGCGCTGCCGGTCGAACCGCCCGATATCGTGTACCGGATGACGTGGAACGAATCGGGATCGTGCGTCGAGGGCGTGCGCTGGCTGCGCGGGCTGATCGCCGAAGCGACGCGCGGCTGGCTCGACGCCGAGGCCGCGCTGCCGGCGGTTGCAGCGGTTGCGGCCGCAACCGTACCGGCGACGCCCGCGCCGGAGCCGCTCCGTCCGCCGCGAGCACGCAAGGCAACGCACTGCCGCGCCTCGCGCCGGCCGCTCGTCGCACGCGCCGCGCGTCATCAGCGCCACACAACGAAATCGCACTGAACCGCGGGATTGCGCGACGCGCATCCGCGCTGCAGACGCAGATCGACTACGTGAAGCAGCACGGCAATACGCGGCAGGCAATGCACCAGCAGGCGGCGCTGGAGAAAATCAGCGCGAATTGCACGGACGCGGGCCGGCTCGCGCGCGCCGTATGTGGCATCAACCGTGGCGCGAGATCATCAAACATGCCTACCTTCCCGCTACGCATCGCGCATCGGTTGCGCAAGCAACTTGTATGCAACGACTGACGTAACGAGCGCGAGCACGCCGCTCACCGTCAGCGCATCGGCAAACCCGCTCGCGAACGCGACGGGCGCCGCCTGTGCGAGCGCGCCGGCCGCCGACGGCGGCACGCGGTCGAGCGCCTGCGCCAGATCGCCGGCCAGCAGGCTCGACATGAACGGCGCGTCGGCGAACGCGCGCAGGCCGGGTGCGGCAGACAGCAGCCGGTCGAGCCGCGCATGCGTGCTCGCCGCCAGCACCGCGCCGAGCACGCCGACGGCCGTCACGATCGCCGAGAAGCGCGTCGTCGTGCTGATGCCCGACGCCATGCCCGTGCGGTCCGGCGGCACGCACGCCATGATCGCCTTCTGCGTATCGCCGTTCATGATCCCTGCGCCGCAACCCGTCACGAACATGCCGATCGCGACGAGCCGGTAGTCGCCGCTGGCGGTCAGCGCCGCGGTCGCGAGGTTGCCCGCGCCGATCAGCGCGAGTCCGCCCGCCAGCACGCCGCCGGACGATGCGCGCGCGGCAAGCGCCGCGCCGAGCGACGGCCCGGCGATCATCGCGAACGCGAACGGCAGCATCCCGAGGCCCGCGTCGATCGCCGACATCCCGAACGCGTTCTGCAGGTACAGCGGCAGGAACGTCATCATCACCTGTGCGCACGCCGCATAGCCGAACATCGCGAGCACGGCGCCGACGAAGCGCGGCTGGCGGAACAGCGCGAGATCGATCATCGGCCGCGCCTGCCAGCGCTCGGCGTCGATGAACGCGGCAAACAGCGCGACGGCGAGCGCGAGTTGGCCGAGCGTCGCGGCCGACAGCCAGCCGTGCGCCGGTGCGCCGATCAGCGCCGCGATCGCGCACGCGAGCGCTGCGCCGAACAGCAGGCTGCCGGCGGCGTCCACGCGTTTCGCGTGCGGATCGCGCGATTCGTCGATCGCGACGCGCGCGCCCACTGCCAGCAGCGCGCAGACGGGCAGGTTCAGCAGGAACACCCAGCGCCAGCCGATCCATTGCGTGATCGCGCCGCCGACGAGCGGCGCGATCGCCGTCGCGATCCCCATGCACATCCCCCAGATCGCCCACGCGCGCGCCCGTTCGCGGCCATCCGGAAAACGATTCGCAATCACCGCGAGCGCGGCCGTCAGCAGCAGCGCGGCGCCGCCGCCCTTCAGCGCGCGCGCGGCGATCAGCCAGCCGGCCGACGGCGCGATGCCGCAGCCGAGCGACGCGAGAAAAAAGAGCGCGAGCCCCGCGCCCAGCATCCGCTTGCGCCCGAAACGGTCGGCGAGCCCGCCGGCCGGCAACAGGCAAGCGGCGAACGCGGTCATGTACGCGCTGACGACCCATTCGATATCGGCGAAGCTCGCATGAAAACTGCGCGCGATGCTCGGCAGCGACACGGCGACGACGTTCGTATCGAGCACGATCAGCGAACAGGTCGCCGACGCAACGGCAAGCGTCGCGGCGGCCGGCATGCGGGCGCCCGCGTGCGCGGCGGCGGTCGCGCGCGACGCCGGTGAGGACTGGGACATCGGCAACTCCTGAGCAGGATGAACGAGCCGTATGCTAGGCTTGCCCGGTATTGCCTGTCATTGACACTCGGATGCTGTTTTATTGACGAAAATTGCAATCATGGACCGGCTCGAATTCCGTCACGTGCGCGCATTCCTGAGCGTCGCGCAGCACCTGCATTTCGCCCGCGCGGCCGACGCGCTCGACATGGCGCCGCCCGCGCTCACGCGGCAGGTCCAGGAAGCCGAACGCGTGCTCGGCGTGCGGCTCTTTCACCGGTCGCGCCGCGCGGTAACGCTGAGCGCGGCCGGCGAGGCCTATCTCGCCGAGGCGAGCGCCGCGTTCGAGCACCTGCAGCGCGGCCGCGAACTCGCCGCGCTGGCCGAGCGCGGCGAACTCGGCCGGATCGAGATCGGCTACGTATCGTCCGCCGTCTATTCGGGCACGCTGCAGCGCACGGTCGGCGCGTTCCGCGCCGCACACCCGCGCATCGAGCTGAACCTGCGCGAAGTGCCGATGGACGATGTCGCGAACCAGCTCGACGCGGGCCGGCTCGACCTCGCGTACGTGCGCCCGCCGCTGCCGCTGCCCGGCGGCCTGCGGATCGTCACGCTGCAGCGCGACGTGTTCGTCGCGGCCGTGCCGGCCGATTCGCGCTATGCGTCGATGGCGGCCGTGCGCGCGGCCGACCTCGCCGACGCGCGCTTCGCGGTACCGGAACAGGAGCGCGGCACGCTCGAAGTCGCACGCCGCGGCCGCTTCGCGCCGGTGATCGCCGCGCGGCCGGGCGGCTTGCTCGCAGTGCTCGCGTGCGTGTCCGTGAACGGCTGGGTCGCCGTGATTCCCGATGCGCTGGCCGGTTGCGTGTCACTGCCGGGCGTCGTGTACCGGCCGATCGCCGGCAAGCCGATCATGTCGGAACTCGCGCTCGCGCACCGGCGGTTCGAAAAGGCGCCGGCGGTGCGGGCGTTCCTGCGCACGGTTTCGCCAGCCGCATAAGCCGCCCGCGCGCGTCGGGCGTCGCGATCGGCCGCCCCGGCCGTCGCCGCGCGAATATGCATTTCACGATTCGATGTTTGTCGGCCGGAAACCGATTCCGTAACCTGCCCGGCAGCCGCGCCGCACGCGCGCGGATCACCGAGGACATGCCGCCGATGAACCCTTCTTCCGCCACGGCACGCCGCCGCGTGCTGCAGCGTCTTGCCGCCTTCGCCGCCGCGCCGCTCGCCGGCGGCATCGCACTGCCCGCCCGCGCGGCCGGCGCCGACCTGTCGGGCGTCACGCTCGTGCTCGGCGACCAGGCCGGCGGCCTGCGCGCGCTGGCCGAAGCCGCACACGTGCTCGACGACACGCCGTACCGGTTCCGCTGGGCCAATTTCCAGGGCGCCGCGCCGCTGTTCGAGGCACAGCGCGCGGGCGCGATCGATCTCGCGCCGGCCGGCGACCTGCCCGTGCTGACGGCCGCGCTCGGCGATCCGTCGCTGCGGATCGTCGCGACGCGCGTCGGCTCGCCGGCGTCGCTCGGCATCGTCGTGCAGCCCGACTCGCCGGTCCGCACCGTCGCCGACCTGAAAGGGCAAACCGTCGTCGTGTCGTCCGCGCGCGGCAGCATCTCGCAATATCAGCTGTATGGCGCGCTGCGCGAACACGGCCTCGCGCCGCGCGACGTCGACGTGCGTTTCGTGCTGCCCGTCGATGCGTTCGCCGCGTTCGAGGCCAGGCGGATCGGCATCTGGGCGACCTTCGACCCGTACTACGGCCATGCGGTACGACGCGGCGCGCGCATCGTCCGCGACGGCAGCGGCATCAATTCGGGGCTCGCGTTCCTCACGTCGCCGGTCGACACCCTCGACGACCGCGCGAAACGCGCGGCGCTCGCGGACGTGCTCGCACGGCTGACCCGCGCGGGCCAATGGGCGCTCGCGCACCCGGCCGACTACGCGACCGTCTATGCTTCGCTGACGCGCCTGCCGCCCGACGCGGCCACCGACATCGCGCGCCGGGCGGCGCTCGCGCAGCGCAGCCTCAGCGGCGCCGACATCGACGTGCTGCAGCGCGTGGCCGATCGCGCGGCGGCGGATGCGATCCTGCCGCGGCGCGTCGATGTCGCGTCGATCGCGATCCGGAATCTGTCCGCCGGATAGAAGGCAGGAGGCGCCACGAGCGCCGGGCGCTGCAACGCGACGGGCTACGCTCGGCTCGGTTTCGACATGTCGAGATCCGGCACGTCGTCGCCGAAGGTCGACGCGACGAGCGTGCGCATCGCGGCGATCAGCAACGTCGGCCCCGACTGGTTGAACGTGCAGCGCTCGCCCGCGGCCGGCACCGCGCGATGCAGCACGGCCCGCCACGCGCCGCGCCCGCCGTCGCGCTCGAACGCGGCGAACGGCAGCCGCTCGACGAGCTGGCCGCCGTCCGTCTCGCGGATCGCCCGGCATGCGCCGCCGACGGCGCAACAGCCCGCCTCGCAACCCGCGCATCGGTATTACGAATCGCCGATTTCTGCCTACAATGATCGTAATGCCTGTCGTCCGGCCTGCGGTGGACGACAACCGGATCCATACGGTGCAGCGCAGGCCGGATCTCTCGGGGGACGCATGCCCACGCACGCCAGAAAGCCGCTGGTCTCGCTCGTCGTGCCGTTTCACGACGAAGACGAAACGATCGACGCATTCTTTGCCGAAACGCTGCCCGTCCTCGAGTCGCTCGACACGGTCCGCTTCGAGATCGTCTGCATCAACGACGGCAGCCGCGATCGCACGCTCGACCGGCTGCTCGAGGTCATGGCCGGCGACCCGCGCGTGCGCGTCGTCGATCTCACGCGCCGCTTCGGCAAGGAGGCCGCGCTCACCGCCGGACTCGACGAAGCAGCCGGCGCTGCGGTAATCCTGATCGACGCCGACCTGCAGGACCCGCCCGCGTTGATCCCCGTCATGGTCGAGCGCTGGCTCGCAGGCGCCGAGGTCGTTGCCGCGAAGCGCACCGACCGCATGTGCGATCCGTTGATGCAGCGCTTGGCCGCCGCGCTCTACTACCGCGTGCACAACCGGCTCTCCGAAGTCGAGATGCCGGAGAACGTCGGCGATTTCCGGCTGATGGACCGTCAGGTCGTCGACGCGCTGCGCGCGCTGCCCGAGCGGCGACGCTTCATGAAAGGCCTGTTCGCGTGGGTCGGCTTTCGCACCGCGATCGTCGAATACACGCGCGCGCCGCGCAGCGGCGGCCGGTCGAAGTTCTCCGGATGGAAGCGCTGGAACTTCGCGCTCGAAGGCATCACGAGCTTCAGCACGGTGCCGCTGCGCGTGTGGACCTACGTCGGCCTCACGTTCGCGATGCTCGCGCTCGTCTACGGCGCGTTCATCGTCGTGCGCACGCTACTGCTCGGCAACCCGGTGCATGGCTACGCGTCGCTGATTTCCGTCGTGCTGTTCATCGGCGGCATCCAGCTGGTCGGCATCGGCGTGATCGGCGAATACCTCGGCCGCATCTATCACGAGTCGAAGCAGCGCCCGGTCTATCTGGTGCGGTGGCGCTACCGCGCCGAACGGGACGCCGCCGCGCATCCGGCGTCGAAACTGCTGCAGTTCCCGCTCAAGCGCGCGCATGCGGCCCACCGCCGGCCGGCGACACCCGCGGGCGCCGGCCACGCCGCCAGGAAAATCTCCGTCAAGTAACCGGCACGCGGCGCATGGACATTCCCCGGCAATCGATGCGCTCGGCGCAGCGCCCCGTCCGCGCGTGGCTGACGCCCCGACGCGTCGTCGCGTACAGCGCGTTCGTGCTCGTGTTCCACGCGCTGTTCCTGGCGATCTGGGCGTACGTGATCCGCTACACGCCCGGCACCGCCATCGCGAGCCCGGGTGCGGACTACTCGGTGTTCTGGTCGGCGTCGTACGTGATGCTGCACGGCGCGCCATGGCAGGCGTACGATTTCCCGACCTTCTCGCGGCTGGCGGCCGCGTTGTTCCCGTATTTCCGCAGCGAAGGCCTCGTCGCCTGGCTGTACCCGCCCACCTACCTGCTGCTCGTGACGCCGTTCGCACTGCTGCCCTTTGCGATCGGCTATCCGCTGTTCGTCGCGTTCGGCATCGTCGTGTTCGGATTCGCTGCGTGGCGTGTGTCGGGCCTCGGCGCGACGCCCGGCGTGCGGCGCGTCGGCGCGTTCGCGCTGGTCGGCGCCCCGTGCGTGTTCGTCACCGCGATGCTCGGGCAGAACGCGTTCCTGACCGCTTCGTGCGCGGCGCTGGCCGTCTACTGGGCCGACCGGCGGCCGATGTGGGCAGGCCTCTGCATCGGCCTGCTGTCGGTCAAGCCGCAGATGGCGCTGCTGTTCCCGTTCGTGCTGGTCGCCGCGCGCGCGTGGCGCACGATCGCATGGGCCGCGCTCGCCACCGCCGCGTTAGGCGCGTTGAGCGTGCTGGTATGCGGCGTCGAGTCGCTGCGCCTGTTCGTCGCCAACACGGGGCTCGCGCGGGCGCTCATTCTCGAGCATGGCGTGATGTTCTGGTTCGCGTCGCCGACGCCGTTCGCGGCGTTTCGCCTCGCCGGCCTGCCGCTCGGCGCCGCGTATGCCGCGCACGCCTGCGTCGCGGCGACCGCGATCGCGGCCGCATGCATCGCGTGGGCGCGCTCGCGCGACACCCGCGTGCGCGCGGCGGTGCTGGCGGCCGCGACGCTCGCGGCGAACCCGTACGTGTGGCATTACGAGCTCGCGTGGCTCGGCGTCGCGATCGCCTGCATGCTGGCGACCGGCTGGCGCGACGGCTGGCTGCGCGGCGAGCAGGCCACGATCGCGCTGATGTGGGCGCTGCCGCTCTACGAATACCTGAACCCGTGGCTGCAGCTGCCGCAGATCGGCCCGGCCGTGACGCTCGCCGCCCTCCTCGCGCTGCTGCGCCGCGCGCGGTCCGGCGCTCACAGCGCGAGCCGCGGCGGCACGTACACGCCGTAGTATGGACCGACGCCGGTCGCGACGCCGGTCATCTTCACGCCGGCGACGAAGTGGCCCTGGATGTACTTGTACGTGCCCCCGAGCGACACGTCGATGTGGAACGCCGCGAACGCGACGATCGGCACGTAGGTGCTGGTCGACGTCTGCGTGACGACCGGCAGCACCACGGTCGTGCCGATCGGCACCGACGTGTAGAGCGTCGCCTTCACGCCGGTCGCGAGGTAGATGCTGTCGCCGATATTGAGCGTCGTCGGGTTGCCGGTCACCATCAGCCCGCCCATCGTCGTCGTGTCGGTCGCCGTCGACTGGAACGACGTCCACTGCCCGCCCATGCACAGCGTGCCGTAGGTCTGGCCGTTCGTGATCGAGAACTCGTACGGCTGGCCCGTCAGCGGATTGATCAGCGGCTGGTTGGTCGCCGCGTTCCAGTACTGGTTGTACACGCACTGGTCGATCGCGACCGGAAACAGTCCGCCGGCCGCCACCCCGCCCGGCGCGGCCAGCACCGCCACCGCGGTCGCGCTGCCGGACGCGCCGGGAATCCCCAGCAGCCCGCCGAGCAGCAGCGGAATCGAGCCGCCGTTCACGCCCGGCGCGCGCGTCACGGTGACCTGCACGGCCGGCACGTCGTACGCGCCGGGCGTGATGGTCGTCGCCTGCATGGATGCGGGGCTGCGCGTCACGTTCCAGTAGCCGGTGGTCACCGTGCCGGTCGACAGCGCGGCGCCGGCCGCCGAGTTCTGCGCGATCACGCCGTTTGCCGCCGGCGCGGCCTGCGACCAGTTCAGCGCGCCGCCGCTCGGCGACATCATCGCGTCGGCCCCCGCGAGCGCGGCCGCGTCGGCGGCGTTCTGCAGCTGGTTGCGCACCGTGGCCACCCACGCGACGTCGATCGCCAGCGCGCCGAACGACAGCAGCGGAATCAGGAACAGCAGGAAGAACAGCGCGATCGAGCCGCGCTGCCGCGCGGGGCCGGGAGCGCGCGTGTCGCCCGCGTCATTCATAAAGCATCACCGAGGTGGCCGAGACCGTCACCGGGCCGGTCAGCGCGCTGAACGCGGAACCGAGCACCAGCCCCGAATACGTGTAGGTCACCGTCACCGTCAGCGCGGTGCCCGACGTCGTGCCGTTCGCCTGGGTCACGGTCACGGCCGGCGTCGTCGGTGTGCCGCCGGTGATCAGGCTGTTCTGCATGTAGGTCTGCGCGACGTTGGCGATCTGCGTCGTGGTCAGCATCGGCACGCGCAGCATGACGCCGGCGCGCGCGGCCTCGCGGCTCGCGTTCGTGATGACGGCCTTGTCGCACAGGATCATGCTCGTGTCGATGATCCCGATCAGCACCATCAGCAGGAACGGCAGCATCAGCACGAACTCGAGGGACACGACGCCGCGCGCGCGGCGGGCGCCCGTCGCCCCGCGTGTCATTTTGCGGCCCCCGCTCCCGGCGGCGCGACGCCCGACTCCAGCGCCGCGCCCGAC
>NZ_JBNCAB010000104.1:0-22551 GCF_049805555.1 Burkholderia sp. DN3021
TCGTCCCATCGCCATGTTGACGTCTCCCGTTCCGTTGACGTCTACATGCTACGCGAACATAGTTCAGTTAACAACGGAACAGGACACTAGCTGTGAAGCGTCAAGAGCAACCGTCTTCGGTGTCAAGCATGCGAGTGCAACTCTGCGCTCCAAGGGCGACCAGATTTCGCGATTGCATTGAGAATAGTGAGCAATTTTCGCATCGCGGCAACGAGCGCTACTTTCTTTGGCTTTCCCATCGCCACCAAACGGGAGTAAAACGAAGCGAGAACGGTGTTATGGCGTACAGCGACAAGCGTTGCCATGTAAAGCGTGCATCTAACATCGGATCGCCCTCCCGATATAGTTCGACGCCCACGCATCTGTCCGGAGTCGCGATTGAACGGGGCGACGCCCACCGGGGCGGCGATCCGCCGCCTGCAGAGCGATCCCAACTCAGGTAGTTCAGCTGCAAGGGTAGCAATTGCGGCTGGTCCAATGCCTTTGACGCTTCCAAGGAGAGCTGACAAGTCTGCGTGATACCGCTGGACATGATCTTTGAGTTCACATTCGATCCGATCAATTTGGATCTTAATGAAATCGATGGAGTCCTCGACGCTGGAGCTAACGCTAGCGTGGGCCTGGTGAACCGCTCCGGGAATCGTGGAGGCCGGTTGGTTTAAGTTAATACAGGCACGTCAGCGGCATACGCGAGGCGAGCCGGCGGAGGTCTCCGCTATGGATCCTGTAACGAGGTATGACTGCGTTTTCCGATGCGCTGGCGCTGGACCGGGAAGGTAGCAGAACGGCTCGGTAGCTAGTTCCCACGCAACGGCAAAAGATATAGAACGGACAAGTTGCACCATCTCTGCAAATTGTTGGATAGCGCCGAGATTGCCTTAAAAGCGCGCAACTTTAGTTCGTCGGGCTTTTCCCGCACGCTTGCTCCCATGAAATTGTCGTGCTAGTTTTTCATGAAATTTCTCGACGAAAATTTCACGAGAGTCCGCATGTTCGTGCAGTCCGACCGTCACGTCGCAAGCTACTACGCCGGCACCTACCCGGCGCCGATCCCGCATCGTCCGGAACTGGACGAGCGCATCGACGCCGACGTGCTCGTCGTTGGCGCGGGCTTCAGCGGGCTGCATACGGCGTTGCGCGTCGCGCTCGCCGGCAAGCGCGTCGTCGTGCTGGAGGCGAGCCGCGTCGCGTGGGCCGCGTCGGGCCGCAACGGCGGGCAGGCGCTGCTCGGCTGGTCGTGCGACATGCAGCCGCTCGAGGATTCGCTCGGCCGCGACGGCGCGCGCCTGCTGTGGGACAGCATGCGCTGGGCCGCGGCCGAGGTGCGCGAGTTGCCCGGACGGCACGGCTTCGACATCGACTACCGGCCCGGCAGCCTGTGGGCCGCGGTGCGGCCGCGCCGCGTCGCGATGCTCGCGCAGGCCCGCGACGAGGCGGCCGAGCGCTGGGGCTACGACCGGCTGCGCGTGATCGGGCGTGACGAGATGCCCGAATGGATCGGCGGCACGCGCTATCTCGCCGCACTCCACGATCCGGAAGCCGGCCACCTGAATCCGCTGAAACTCGCGCTCGGCCTCGCGCAGACGATCGAGCGCGCAGGCGGCCGCATCTTCGAGCAGAGCCGCGTGCTCGACTGCCGCGAGACGGCCGGCGGCCACATCGCCCGCACGGCGCGCGGTGAAGTGCGCGCGGACGTGCTCGTGCTCGCGTGCAACGCGTACGTCGACCGGCTCGATCGCGACCTGGCGCGCCGGCTGTTGCCGGTTGGCACGTACCAGGTCGCGACCGCACCGCTCGCACCCGACGTCGCGCGTTCGCTGCTGCCGCAGAACAGTTGCGTGATCGACAACCAGTTCGTGCCCGACTACTTCCGGCTGAGCCCCGACCACCGGCTGCTGTTCGGCGGCGGCTGCACGTATCTCGGCGGCATCCCGGCCGATATCGCGGCGGCGACGCGCCCGCACCTCGAACGCGTGTTCCCGCAACTGGCCGGCGTGCCGCTCGATTACGCGTGGGGCGGCCATATCGACATCAGCATGCGCCGCACGCCGGACATCGGCCGCCACGGGCAGCGTTTCTGGCTGCAGGGCTTCTCGGGGCACGGCGTGCTGCCGACGCTCGCCGGTGCGCGCGCGGTCGCCGACGCCGTGCTCGGCGACGAGCGCCTGCTCGCGCAATACCGGCGCATCCGCAACCCGCGCTTCCCCGGCGGCGACCGGCTCGCCGCGCCGCTGGAAGCGATCGGCAAGGCCTGGTACCGTTTGCGCGACACCGTCTGACCGTTTCGGAACCCATCATGAACGAACAGGAAGAGATAGAAAGTCTGGCGATCCTGATCCGCGACCTGCGCAAGCATCGCAAGGTCACGCTGAACGACCTCGCCGAGCGGATCGGCCGCTCGGTCGGCTTTCTGTCGCAGGTCGAGCGCGGGCTGTCGCGCCCGACGGTCGCGGATCTCACCGCGATCGGCGAGGCGCTCGGCGTGCCGACCACGTATTTCTACAGCCTGAGCAAGCCGCGCAGCGTGCCGTGGGTCACGCGGCCCGACGAGCGGCGCACCGTGTATTACGCGGCCGGCATTACCGACATCCTCGTATCGCCGAACATGCGCTCGCGCTTTTCGGTTCTAGAAAGCCATCTCGCGCCAGGCGCGAGCAGCGGCGAGCGGCCCGTCGACGACAGCGACGAGCAGGGCGGCTTCGTGCTCGAAGGAGAACTGACGATCTGGATCGACGGCGATGAAACGCCCGTCACGCTCGGCCCGAACGATGCGTTCCAGCTGCCTGCGCACAAGCGGTTCCGTTATGCCAACCTGACAGACGCGCCGACGCGTGTGATCTGGGTGTTCACCTGAGTCGTCGGCGGGGCGGGCGGTGTCGCAGGCCGCCGCGCCATGCAGCATGTTTGCAGTACTGATTTAAACGCGGCGTGCGTTGTCATGTGTACCGCGTGAATCCGGTTCGCCGCGCTGCGGCACCGCCATACAAGACATGGAAAGGATGAGACATGGCTGACGTCGTTCCCGCGCTGGTCGGTGAAGTCCGCGCATTCCGGCAGGCGCACCCCGAGATCCGTTATGTCGACCTGATCTGCCTCGACCTGCCGGGGCACTTCTACGGCAAGCGCTACCCGATCGATGCGCTCGAGAAGATCGCGTCGGGCTCGCTGCTGAAGCTGCCGCAGAACTGCGTGCTGCTCGGCACCCAGGGCGGCCTCTACAAGATCGGCGACTACTGCTTCAACGACGGGGACCCCGACGCGCCGCGCCGCCTGATTCCCGGCACGCTGAAGCGCGTGCGCTGGGAGCGGCAGCCGCTCGCGCAGATGCTGATCAGCTCGGACGGCACGGATACGCCGATCGAGTTCGAGCCGCGCGAGGTGCTCGCGCGCGTGCTGCGGCGCTTCGCGGCGCGCGGCATCCGGCCGGTCGTCGCGTTCGAGCTCGAGTTCTACCTGTTCGCCGCGCAGCTCGCGGAAGGGATGCCGCAGTACCCGCGCGATCGCCTGAGCGACGATCGCGACGATCAGCCGAACATGCATATCGAGCGGCTGTCGCGCTTCTCCGACGTGCTGCACGAGATGGTCGAGGCCGCGCGCGAACAGGGCGTCGATGCGACGGTGATCACCGCCGAGCTCGGGCCCGGCCAGTTCGAGATCAATTTCGGCCATACCGACGACGGGCTGCGCGCGGCCGACTGGTCGGCGCTGTTCTGCCGCAGTACACGCGGCGTCGCGTTGCAGCACGGCTATCGCGCGAGCTTCATGGGCAAGCCATATCTGCATGCGCCGGGCAGCGGGATGCACGTGCACGTGAGCCTGTACGACGCCGCGGGGCGCAACCTGCTCGCGGCGGACGGGCAGCGCCCGCTGCGGCACGCGGTGGCCGGATGCCTCGCGCTGCTGCCGCATTGCATGCCCGTGTTTGCGCCCAATCACAACGCGTTCCGGCGCTACGGGTCGATGGTGAACGCGGCGAGCCGCGCAAGCTGGGGTTTCGAGGATCGCGATGCCTGCATCCGGATTCCCGAGTCGGATGCGCGCAACCTGCGGATCGAACACCGGCTCGCGAGCGCGGATGCGAATCCGTACCTGGTGCTCGCGGCGATCCTCGCCGGGATGGAGCACGGGCTCGATGCGCGGATCGAACCGATCGCGCCGCTCAACGAGGATCGCGGCAGCGGGATCGATTTTCCGAAGGAGATGCTGTCAGCTGTCGCGGCGATGCAGGATCATCCGGCCGTGCGCGAACGGCTCGGCAGCGAGTTCGTGATGGTGTACTGCGAGAACAAGCGGCAGGAGGAGCTGGATTTTCGTAATGAAATCGGCGCGCGGGAGTATCGGTGGTTTTTGTGATTGTCGCGCGCGTCGACGAAGCAAACTAGGGAAGTGCGCGCCAGTAGCGCACTTCTTCGATCGGCGTACCGTCGATCTCGAACGTCTTGATGTCGTCTTCGGCGACGAAGCCCTCGCGTTCATAGAATGCCCTTGCGCGACGGTTTTCGACGAGTACCCAGAGCGATACCCATGCATGGCCCGCGTCGTGCAGCGATCGGCACGCATGATCGACCAGCGCCGCGCCGATTCCTTGCCCGCAATGCGACGGATGCAGATAGATCGCTTCGATCTCGCCCCACGCGCGATCCTTGTCGGTGTCGCGCGTCGGACCATAGGCGATCCAGCCCGCAGCGTCATTGCCCGTGAATGCGAGCGCGACGCGCGGGCGGCCGCCATCGAGCGCACAGCGCCAGAAGGTCGTGCGCTTTTCGACCGACAGACCGGCGAGGAACGGGGCCGGCATGATGCCCGTGTAGGTCGCTTGCCACGAGGCGACATGGATGCCGGCAATGACCGCGGCATCGGCGGACGTGGCGGCGCGGATGTCGATCGTTGTCGTATTCGGTGTCATGCGTGTTCTGCCTGATCGAACGATTCTCGATGCGCAGCGCATGCCGTGCCGCGAAACGCTTCGCGGCACGGCACCTGCGAAGCGCTTACTCGCCGAGCTTCGACGCCACGCACCCCGTGCTCGTGCATTCACGCTCGCGCTCGCGCAGGAACGACAGCCGCGACGCCGTCATGTCGGTCGCGCACTGGAGATCCACGAGGTAGCCGTTGTTGCGGGTTTCGCTGCACTGCGCGTCGCGCTGCTTCAGCCACGCGAGCTGGCCGGCCTTCAGCGTCGCCTGCTGGTCGCCGCTCAGTTGCTTGCGCAGGCGGCCGTATTCGTCGTTGAGTTCGCGGTCGGTCTGCGAGAACTGCGTGCTGCTGCAGTACACCTGGTCGAACGCGCTGTGCGGCTTCGCACAGCCGGCCGCGTGCGCGGCGAACGGAACGGCAAGCGCGAACAACGCGCAGGATGCGAACAGATTCTTCTTTTTCATTTTGATGCTCCTGACTGGGTGAAAACCGTTGGGCCCGATGGGCAATGCCGTCACTTCGGCGCCGTGCATGCGTCGATCCCGCCCGCGATCGCGGCGGACAGGCGCTGGATCGTCCCGCGTTGCGCGAGCCGCGCTTCTTCGTCGGGATTGACGATCACGCCGGCCTCGACGAGCACGGCCGGAATCGGCGCGGTGCGCAGCACGACGAGATCGTCGAAGCGGTGGATGCCGAGTTGCGGGTCGATCAGCGGGCGATTCTCGCCGCGGATCGGCTGTGCGTGATACAGCGACGGCCGTTCGCCGGCCGCGACCAGCCGTTCTGCGATCGCCTTCGCGCAGCGCAGGCTTTCCGCGTAGTGCGGATTGCGCTCCGACACGAACACCGAGAAGCCGCGGAATTCGCGCTGTCTGCCGGCGTCGATGAATTGCTGCTGCATCGAGTCGTGATGGATCGACACGAACAGGTTCGCGTCGGGCGCCTGCGTCGAACGCTGGTCGAGCGCGATCTCGCGGCCGTCGGCCGACGTGCGCCGCACGCGGTCGCCGTGTGCGGCGAGCTTTTCCGCAACTGCGGCGGACAGATCGAGGTTGTACAGGTATTCGACACGGCCGCTCGCGCCGGTGGAACCCGGATGAGCAGGCGTATGGCCGGTGTCGACGACGACGTAGCGCGCGGATGCGGGCTCGGTGCCTGCGGTGTCGGCCGCATGCAGCGCCGGCGGCGCGCCGAGCAGCGGGGCGCACGCGAGCACGCGCACGGCGGCGCGCACGAACGGGCGAAGGCGTTGGATGGTTCGGTTCGTCATTGTTGTTGTCGAGGAGGGCATGCGGCGCGTCGCACGGCGCGGCACCGTCGGCCTGCTCAATGCAGTCGGAATGTCGCGCGATTATAGCGGGCGGCGGTGCCGCCGCAATGACGAATGGTGGCCGTCAGGGTGACGGCCGCCCGTCGCTTTCCCGTGTTCGGCGAATCCCGCCAATGCCAGATGAAGCGGCCATGGCGGGTTCGAACGCATCCGGAGGGAGACGGCGCAGACACGCCGGACCGCACGGCAGTGCGTATCAGCGCGGCAGCGCTTCGGCTTCGGCCCAGCGCTTGAACGAATCGAGACGCCGGCGCGTCTGCACGAGATAGAACGCGCCGATCAGCGGTTCGAGCAGCCAGCGCAGCCAGGACGGCTGCACGCGGAAGTTGTACGTGAACTTCACTTCGGTCGAACCCGGCGTGTGTTCGGTGAAGTTCCAGCTGCCGCTGAAGCGCTCGAGCACCTTCGGCCCGTCGACCATTTCGACGGCAGCGACCTGAGGCGGGCGGTACGAGATGTAGCGCGACACCATCGTCGCGCCCGACTGGCTGCGGCAGAACGCGTCGACGCCGACGTCGGCCGTCGTTTCGTCGAGCAGATAGGCGTCGGTGAGGAAGCTGTCCCACACGAGCCGCCGCGCGTAATCCTGCGACCACGTGAAGAGGCGTCTGCGATCGACGCCGACGGTCCGGCTGACTGAGATCCTCATGATGGCGGGCGCAATGGTGCGGATTGGGATGAAATCGAGTGAACCCCCCAATACCGCGCATTTCGTCAGACATGGTCAAGTCGAGCGTGCGCTCGATTGACGCACTCCGGGATTTCACCTAGGATTCATTCCAACCCTTCGGGAAAGACCCGAAGCGTTTCAATCTCTTGAGGGAGCCTCATGAGTACGCAACAGAACCGGCGCTTCGACGCGCTCGTTTTCATTGGTCGTTTCCAGCCTCCGCATCGTGGTCACCTGAACGTGCTGAAGTCGGCACTGAGCCGGGCCGAGCGCGTGTGCGTGCTGATCGGGTCGACCGACAAGCCCCGCACCATCAAGGATCCGTTCTCGTTCGACGAGCGCCGCCAGATGCTGGCTTCGCTGTTCGACGCGTCCGAGCGCGACCGCGTGACGATCGCGCCGTTGCAGGATTCGACGTACAACGATGGCGACTGGGTGCGCTGGGTGCAGGACGCCGTCGCGTCCGCGCTCGGCGAAGTCGCGCAGCGCAAGGTCGGGCTGATTGGCCACGAGAAGGACGCCACGTCGTATTACCTTCGGATGTTCCCGCAATGGGAGCTCGTCGACGTCGATGCGACCGAAGACATTTCCGCCACCGAGATCCGCGATCAGTATTTCGCAGAACGCACCAACAGCTTCGTGCAGTGGGCCGTGCCGGAACCCGTGTTCGGCTGGCTCGAGCGTTTTCGCTCGCAGCCGGAATTCGCGCAACTGAAGTCGGAAGCCGAATTCATCGCCGCGTATCGCAAGGCATGGGCGGCCGCGCCGTATCCCGTCACGTTCGTGACGGTCGACGCGGTGGTCGTGCACTCGGGCCATATCCTGCTCGTGCGCCGCCGCAGCGAACCGGGCCGCGGCCTGTGGGCGCTGCCGGGCGGGTTCGTGAACCAGGACGAGCGGCTCGATGCGGCGTGCATTCGCGAGCTGCGCGAGGAAACCGGCCTGAAGCTGCCGGAGCCCGTGCTGCGCGGCTCGATCAAGGATCGGCAGGTGTTCGATCATCCGACCCGTTCGCTGCGCGGTCGCACGATCACGCACGCGTGCCTGTTCAACTTCCCGACCGGCGAGCTGCCGCGCGTAAAAGGCAGCGACGACGCCGACAAGGCGCGTTGGGTGCCGCTCAACGAATTCGCGCAGATGCGCAACGTGATGTTCGAGGATCACTTCGACATCGCGTATCACTTCCTGGGGAAGCTGTGATCCGCTGAGTCCCCGCATTCCGGTCCGCCGCGACAGACGCGGCGGCACTTCAACGGCCTAGAGGAGCTCTAGCCATGCAAAACGATCCCGGCGGCTTTTCCGCGGTTCTCGCCAATCCGATCCTCAACACGGATTCGTACAAGGCTTCCCACTTCCTGCAATATCCGCCCGACGCGTCGGCGATGTTCTCGTACGTCGAATCGCGCGGCGGCCGCTACGACCGCACGCTGTTCTTCGGCCTGCAGATGCTGCTGAAGGAATATCTGTGCAAGCCGGTCACGCACGCGATGATCGACGATGCGCGCGATTTCTTCACGGTGCACGGCGTGCCGTTCAACGAAGCAGGGTGGCGCTACATCGTCGAACGCTACGACGGCTATCTGCCCGTGAAGATCCGCGCGGTGCCGGAGGGTTCGGTCGTGCCGGTGCACAACGTGCTGATGACCGTCGAATGCGACGATCCGCAGGTGTTCTGGCTCGCATCGTATCTCGAGACGATGCTGTTGCGCGTCTGGTATCCGGTGACGGTCGCGACGCGAAGCTGGCACCTGCGGCAGACGATCCGCCGTTTCCTCGAAAGGACCGACGACGATCTCGCGCAACTGCCGTTCAAGCTGCACGACTTCGGCGCGCGCGGCGTGTCGAGCGCGGAGTCGGCCGCGATCGGCGGCGCGGCGCACCTCGTGAACTTCATGGGCTCGGACACGGTGCTTGGCGTGCTGGCCGCGAACCGTTTTTATCGCGAGCCGATGGCTGCATACTCGGTGCCGGCGGCCGAGCACAGCACGATCACGTCGTGGGGGAAAGAAGGCGAGGCCGATGCGTACCGGAACATGATCCGCCGCTTCGGGCTGCCCGGCGCGATCGTGTCGGTCGTGTCGGACTCCTACGATCTGTTCGCCGCGCTCGATCTGTGGGGCGGCGAACTGAGGCAGGCCGTGATCGATTCTGGCGCGACGCTCGTCGTGCGACCCGATTCGGGCGACCCCGTGAAGATCGTGATGCAGACCGTGCGCGCGCTCGACGTGTCGTTCGGCTCGACCGTGAACGGTAAGGGGCGGCGCGTGCTGAACCGCGTGCGCGTGATCCAGGGCGATGGTGTCGACGAGTTGTCGATCGACGCGATTCTTTCCGCACTCGACGACGCGGGTTATGCGGCCGGCAATGTCGTGTTCGGCATGGGCGGCGCGTTGCTGCAGCAGGTGAACCGCGATACGCAGCGCTTTGCGATGAAGTGCTCGGCGATTCGGCGCGGCGACGTGTGGCACGACGTCCGCAAGGATCCGGTCACCGATCAGGGCAAGCGCTCGAAGAAGGGGCGGCTCACGCTGCTGCGCAATCGCCGCACCGGAGCGTATCGGACGACGACGCTGCCCGTTGCGTGGGACGATCGTGCGCTGGAAGGCGAATGGGACGAGGCGCTCGAGACGGTGTTCGATACGGGGCGGTTGCTGGTCGATACGACGTTTGCGGAGGTGCGGGCGAGGGCGCACGCGGGGGAGGTGTGAGGGAAGGCGCGGAGTGACGCGCGGCGTTCGCGTCACCCCGCCGCCAGCGATGTTCGATGGCGGCTTCGTCGAAAGGAGATCGCTGTCAACGGATGGCTCTGGATGTCGGTGTGATGCGAGGATCGTCGCAAAGATGCCGGCATCCGTCCGTGCACAGCGGAACCAGGGTCAATCCGATCTGAAGATAACCCTCGTAGCCGGCGCTGTCTTTCGGATACGGTTTCGAGATCATGTGCGTGTCCGACCATATGTTCTCGTCCTTGATGCCGAGCTGGACGAGGTATTCCCTCAGACTGGCCGCTCGACGCAGCGCAAGCACTTGTGGGTCCTTTTCACCGATATACGCACCGGCAGAGATGATGCCGCGAATGTCCGCGTCAGGCCACTGACGGGCACGGATAACCATGTCCGCGATCTTGACTCGATCCTCATTCGGGATGTCGGAAGAGTTGAGCGGGACACTGTCCAGCATGTCTTCGGAAACGGTACATGCCGCGAGCGGCGGCGAAAACGCCAGGCATAACCCGAGCGCGATGCTCGTCAGATGCGCGAGAGATCTCACCACAGGACCCTGTCGTCAAAGAATGAAATATAGCAAGCGAGGCTGTCGGCGCTATTGATCGCCAGATCCCGATGATCTCGCGCCCAGTATTTGAGGCCGGTCCCGAATCCGTAGATCTCGTCATTCGAGTCGAAGGTATCGACGTCGTGCGTACACTCGTGAATCAGGAGCTTCAACTTGCAATTGGAAGAGAGTCGAGCGTCGGGAAGCGTGCAGAAGTGTGGATAGATCGCAATGACTCGCTTGTCCGAATCAGGTTTGCATACGGCGGCATCGGTGATTCCGTTGTCGGGAAATACGGTACACGTGATGTTTCGCTGTTTCTGCGCGTCCCATCGGATGACATTTTCCGGTTTCAATTCCTGCATGACGCGCAGAAGCTTCGGCAACCCGGTTTGCAGGTGGTGTCGAATTGCGTCATCGGATCGTCCGAACCAGGTCTGAACGCGTTCCTGTTCTCCTTGCTCCCAATGTGCAATACCGTGAATCCGATTCTGAATCAACGAGATCGCCGCGTCACGCAACCGCACGATCAGTTTCCGGAATGCCTTGTTCGACATGTTCTCGCAGATCGGTGTCGGGTCGAGGTCGATAACATGAACGGATCCTGGCGTTGTGTTCGTGTAAGTGGTGCCAACGAAAACCCATTCGTCGTCTTCAGCAGCGTCGTGTGAATTCAAAATCCCGTTCATTGGCTCGATAGATTCCGGTAAAAAAGTTGGGAAACTATCGGTTGTCGGGAGCGCGCTCGTCTACGGGATGAGTACGATTTTGCGACCCATCGACCACGAGCGCGAAAGATGACGCCGCGGGTGAAGGAAACAGCTGATTACGGAACCATTCGATTACCGTTTGCACCTCCGCCCGTTCTCACGGCTCACCGGCCAGCACGCGCCCGCCCGCATCGTCCCGCGCACCCGTGCGCTCCGCCGCGCTTGCCGCTTCCATCGCCCGCGCCAGCGTATCGAACACCGCCGGCCCCTTGCAGCGCGACACGTTGAAGCGCAGGTACGACGTCGCGCTGCGCGATGCGCTGAACACGTTGCCGGGCGCCAGCACGACGTCGCGGTCCAGCGCGTGGCGCGCGACACGTGCGGCATCGAGCCCGTCGGGCAGTTGCGCCCACAGGAACAGGCCGCCGCGCGGTTCCGTCCAGATCCCGAGCCCCGCGCGCGCGAGGCGCCGGATCGTCTCGCCCATCGCGTCCGCAAGACGCGCGCGCAGGCTGTCGAGGTGACGCCGGTACGTGCCGTCGATAAGCAGCCGGTGCACGACGTTCGCGCCGATCTGCGCATTGCCGAACGACGTCGCGAGTTTCAGGTCGACGAGCGCGTCGATCCATTCCGGGCGCGCGGCAACGTAGCCGCAGCGGATCGCGGCCGACAACGTCTTCGAGAAGCTGCCGATCGACACGACGCGCGACAGCCCGTCGAATGCCGCGAGGCGCGGCGCGGGCGTGCTCTCGAAATCCGCGAAGATGTCGTCCTCGACGATCAGCAGGTCGTGCTCGGCCGCGAGCGTCAGCAGCCGGTGCGCGACGGGCGGCGCGAGCGTCGCGCCGGTCGGGTTGTGCAGCGCCGCGTTGGTGATGTACAGGCGCGGCCGGTGCTCGGCGAGCACGTGTTCGAAGCGCGCGAGATCGGGCCCGTTCGGCGTGTACGGGACGCTGACGATCCGCGCGCGATGCGCGCGCAGCAGCGCCTGGAAGTTGAAGTAGCACGGATCGTCGAGCACGACCGTGTCGCCCGGCTCCAGCAGCAGGCGACATACGAGGTCGAGCGCATGCGTGCCGCCGTCGGTCAGCATGATCTGCGCGGGTTCCGCGTGGACGCCGTGCTGCGCGAGCCGCCACGCGAGCTGCTGGCGCAGCGCGGGCAGGCCGAGCGGCGTCGCGTAGTCGGTCAGCGCGTCGGATTCGTCGCGCGACACGGCGCGCAGCGCGCGGCGCAGGCTCTCGTCGGGCAGCCACGACGACGGCAGCCAGCCGCAGCCGGGCTTCACCGTCGTCGGCGCCGCCTCGAGTGACTGGCGCGACAGCCACAGCGGATCGAGTTCGCGGTCGAGGCGCGGGCCGAGATCGGCGAGCGCGAGCGGCGGCGCATGGCCCGACACGTAGAAGCCCGAGCCGCGCCGCGCGACGAGCACGCCTTCGCTCGCGAGCCGCTCGTATGCATCGACGACCGTCGATTTCGACACGCCGAGCGCGTCGGCCATCATCCGGATCGACGGCACGCGCGCACCGGGCATCAGCGCGCGGCTCGCGATCCGCGCGCGCAACGTATCCATCACGGTTTCGACGCGCGTGCGCGACGGCGCGGGCGGAACGGGAATCGGGGCGGTATGGCTCATGGCGAAGAATGAACTGTACGGTAGGTTGTCCAGTACAGTTTGTCTGGATTGTATTGGGGTGTAGCTTACGCGTTTTTCGCGGGCGGCGGATCATCGGTCATCCACCTTTCCCCGTTCAGGATTTGCCGTGCAAAAGACGACCGACGGATGGCTCAGCGGCCTGCTGGGCGTGATCATCTTCAGTGGCTCGCTGCCTGCGACGCGTGTCGCGGTGCAGGGGCTCGACCCGCTGTTCCTCACGTTCGCGCGCGCGACGATCGCCGGCGCGCTAGGCCTGCTGCTGCTCGTCGTGCTGAAGCAGAAGCGGCCGACGCGGGCCGAGACCGTGTCGCTGGCGATCGTCGCGCTCGGGGTCGTGGTTGGTTTCCCGTTGCTGACGGCGCTTGCGCTGAAGCATGTGACGTCGGCGCACGCGATCGTGTTCGTCGGGCTGTTGCCGCTCGCGACCGCGCTGTTCGGCGTGTGGCGCGGCGGCGAACGGCCGCGGCTGCCGTTCTGGATCTTCTCGATCGTCGGCAGCGGCGCGGTGGCCGCGTTTGCGCTGCGCAACGGCGGCCAGGCGTCGGTGGTCGGCGATGCGCTGATGCTGGCCGCGATCGTCGCGTGCGGGCTCGGCTACGCGGAAGGCGCGCGCCTGTCGCGCGATCTCGGCGGCTGGCAGGTGATCTCGTGGGCGCTCGTGCTGTCGCTGCCGCTGATGCTGCCGCTCATGTGGCTTACGTGGCCCGCGTCGTTCGACGGTGTCGATGCCGCCGCACTGTGGGGGCTCGCGTACGTGTCGCTGTTCAGCATGCTGATCGGCTTCGTGTTCTGGTATCGCGGGCTCGCGCTCGGCGGGATCGCGGGCGTCGGCCAGTTGCAGCTGCTGCAGCCGTTCTTCGGCTTCCTGCTGGCCGCCGGGCTGCTGCACGAGACGGTGCCGCCGTCGATGGTCGTCGTGACGGTCGTCGTGGTCGGCTGCGTGGCGGGCGCGAAGTACTTCTCGAAAATGGCGCCCGTGCAGCGCGCGGGGTGACGCTGCTGCGGTGCGGCCGAGCGGTTGCTCCGGGCCGCGACCGCGCGAACCGGCGGCACGCCGAAAAGCAAAACGGCCAGGCTGCCGGTAGCGGCAAGCCTGGCCGTTGGCCTTCGTCACGCCAAAAGCGCGTTACTCGAACGTCTCGAGCGCGAGCAATTCGTCGATCGTCTGCCGGCGGCGGATCAGCCGCGGCGCGCCGCGATCGACGAGCACTTCCGGCGCGAGCGGCCGGCTGTTGTAGTTCGAGGACATCGACGCGCCGTACGCGCCCGCGTCGTGCAGGAACAGCAGGTCGCCGATCTGCGGCTGCGCCAGCTTGCGGTGCGTGACCACGCCGCCCGCATCCTGCGTGAACACGTCGCCCGATTCGCACAGCGGCCCCGCGATCGCGAGGTCGACGAGCGGCCGGCCGGCCGGCAGCGCGCCGTCGTGCGTGTGCACGGACACCGCGTGGTAGCTGCCGTACATCGACGGGCGCATCAGGTCGTTGAAGCCCGCATCGATCAGCACGAAATCGTGTTTCGGCCGGCGGTTGACGGCCTGCACTTCGGTGACGAGCGTGCCGGCTTCGGCGACGAGGAAGCGGCCCGGTTCGATCTCGATGCGCACCGGGTGGCCGAGGTGCCGTTCGATCCGCTTGCGCGCGGCGTCCCACTGGTTGAAGTAGTGACCGACGTCGACGCGCGGCTCGCCGTCGCGATACGGAATCGACAGGCCGCCGCCGGCCGAGATCGCGTCGATGTCATGGCCGAGCGACGTGACGAGGTCGACCATCGCATCGCACACCTGCGACAGGTGGCCGTAGTCGACGCCCGAGCCGATGTGCATGTGGATGCCGACGAGCTTGAGCCCGTACTGGCGCACGATCTCGATCGCGCGCGGCACGTCGTCGATCCAGATGCCGTGCTTGCTCTGCGGGCCGCCGGTGTTGGTCTTGTTGCTGTGGCCGTGCCCGAAACCGGGGTTGACGCGCAGCCACACGCGGTGGCCCGGCGCGTGCTCGCCGATGCGCGCGAGCATGTCGAGCGAACCCGCGTTCACGGTCACGCCGTGCTTCAGCACGGCCGCGAGCGTCGGGCGGTCGATCAGGTCGGCCGTGAACACGACGCCTTCCGGCTCGCCGGCCGGACTGAACCCGGCCGCAAGGCTGCGCTCGATCTCGCCGAGCGACACGGCATCGACGCACGCGCCTTCCTCGCGCATCAGCTTCAGGATATGGATGTTCGAATTCGCCTTCTGCGCGTAGCGGATCACGTCGAACTGGCGCAGTTGGGCGATGCGGTCGCGGATGACGTCGGCGTCGTACACCCACAGCGGGGTGCCGTATTGCTGCGCGAGCGTCGCGAGCTGGCGGGAATCGAGGGACATGGCGGATGAATCAGGTTGAATGAACGGATAGCGTGAATGATGCGCCTGTTCGGCTATACAGTAAAATGCCTGTTATTCGGCATTCGATTCATTTCTGATATAGAAGACCATGCTCACGCACCGCCATATCGAGGTCTTTCGCGCGCTGATGGTCACCGGCAGCACGACACGCGCGGCCGAGATGCTCTATACGTCGCAACCGACGATCAGCCGCGAGCTCGCGCGGATGGAGCAGGTCGTCGGCTTTGCGCTGTTCGAGCGCGCGCACGGCCGGTTGCGGCCGACGATGGCCGCGCTCACGCTGTTCGACGACGTGCGGCTTGCGTACGTGGGGCTCGAGCGCGTCGCGGCGACGGCCGCGCGTCTGCGCGAGTTTCGCGACGGGCAGCTTTCGGTGATCGCGCTGCCGGCGTTCTCGCACGCGATCCTGCCCGGTGCGTGCCGGCGCTTTCACGCGGCCCACGCGGGCGTCAGCGTGTCGGTCGCAACGCAGGAATCGCCGGTGCTCGAGGAGTGGCTGACCGCGCAGCGGTACGACCTCGGGCTGACCGAGCACGACGTCGCGCCGGCCGGCACCGTGCTTACGCCGCTGCTCGAAGTCGACGAAGTATGCGTGCTGCCCGACGGCCATCCGCTGCTCGCGCACGACGCGATCGATCTGCTGGATCTCGCCGATCGGCCGTTCGTGAGCCTGTCGCTGAACGACCCGTATCGCATCCTGATCGACGAGGCGTTTGCGCAGTTGGGCGTCGCGCCGCGCTCGGTGGTCGATACGCCGTCGGCCGTGTCGGTATGCGCGTTCGTGCGGCAGGGGCTCGGCGCCGCGATCGTCAATCCGCTGACTGCGCTCGATTTCGTCGGGCGCGACCTGCACGTGCGGCCGCTCACGCGGTCGTTTCCGTATCGGGTCAGCATGATCGTGCCCGAGCACCGGCCGAAGAACCTGCTCATCGATGCGTTTGCCGATGCGTTGCGCGGCGAGGCGAAAGCGATCCGTCGCCGGCTGGCCGCGCACCTCGGTTAAACAGCGCCGTATGATGGGCGTTTTGCCGCTATCGTCCCAACTTTTCGGAACTCCGTCATGACCGCCGCATCGTCTTCCATCGAACCACCGACCCTCATCGGCGAGCGCGTCGAACTGCGGCCGCTCGAAGCATCCGACCGGCAGGCGCTGCTCGATGCGGCCGCGGACGGCCAGTTGTGGAACCTGAAGGTCACGGTCGTGCCGGGCGCGGAGACGATCGACGCGTATATCGACACGGCATTGCAGGGGCGCGCGGCCGGCACCGTGATGCCGTTTGCGATCGTCGATCGCGCATCGGGCCGCGTGATCGGCAGCACGCGCTTCTGGAAGATCGATCGCGAGAATCGCAAGCTCGAGATCGGCCATACGTGGCTGAGCGAATCGGCGCAGCGCACGCGCGCGAATACCGAAGCGAAGTGGCTGTTGCTGGCCTATGCGTTCGACACGCTGCACTGCGTGCGCGTGCAGTTCACGACCGACGAGCTGAACGAGAAATCGCGCGCGGCGATTCTGCGGCTCGGCGCGAAGCAGGAAGGGATCGTGCGTCACGAACGGATCATGCCGGACGGCCGCAAGCGCAATTCGGTGCGCTTCAGCATCATCGACGAAGAATGGCCGGACGTGCGTGCGCGGTTGATGGCGAAGCTCGCGACGTAACGTATGACGCGTGACGTGCGGCGCGCGTATTCGCGGGTCGGCCGGTCAGGCGCGCATCGCGCAGCCGGCAGGGGACGCGGCTGCGCGACGACAGGGGAAGCGGTGCGCCGCGCACGACGCGCGGCGCTGCATCGTTACTGCGCCGATGCGAGGTGGTGACGCTCCGCGAGTTTCTGCGCGTCCGCGTAGTGCTTCTGCAGAATCGGCAGCGACTGGCGTGCGACTTCCTTCAGCTTCGTGTCGCGGCCCGATGCGATTTCGGCCTGGAAAGCCGAGATCGTCTTCTGCTGGCCGGCGAGCGCGACCTGCTCGATATACGCCTTGTCGAACTCGGCGCCGCGCAGGCTCTTGATGCTGTTCAGCACCGTCGTGTCGGGGTCGTTGGCCGGCACGTCGACGCCGCGCGGGCTTGCGGCGCGCATCGCCTGGATGATCTTTTCATCGTCGGCCGACACGCGTTGCGCGAAGGCCTTGACCTGGCTGTCCGACGTGCGCGCATCGGCGATGCGTGCCGCGTCGTGCTGCGTCGACACGGTCTTCGTGCCGTCCGTGATGAAGGCCTGGTCGGCTTCGTGAATGCGCGTCGCGGCAGCGGCCGGCGCGGCGGGCGCTGCGGGTGCCGGTTGCGCCGTTTGCGCGGTCGCCGTCACGGCGACGAGAAGCAGGCCAGCGGCAGACAAGGCAAGGCGCGAGATGTGGGGAAAGCGGTTCATGGGACCTCCTTTCGATCGGGGCTCTGGTTAAAAAACGGATGACGTGATCCGTAGCTGTGCGAGAGACCGGGCGCGCCCGGGCCGGATTCGACCGCCGCTCTGCCGCGGCGCCGGTCGAAGTGTGTCCCGGCCCGACTGATTCTAGGAGAGCGGTCGGGTAGCAGGTGCAACCGTGCTGTGGTTTGTGTAACGGTTGGTAAGACGAATCGATGAGCGGGTACGCGTGCCGGTATTGCGTACCGGATGCACGCGCGGCGGCGGCAATTTTTGCGCGCGTGAGGTGTGAGAGATGCACGTGCGTGTCATCTGCATTTCATCGTCGTGTTGCTGTTGTTGTTGCAGTGTCGTGCGCGTCGAACGACGTGCGGACTCGAGCGTGCAATGCGCTTGAAAGCGTCACACGCGATCGAGCAGCGCATCGAGGCGCGGCAGCAGCGGCGTCGCGCAATGCGCCTGCAATGCGTCGGGTGCGGTGTAGCCCCACGCGACACCCTGGAAGGCGATATGCGCGCGTCGTGCCGCGTCGGCGTCGCGGATTTCGTCGCCGACATACAGCACTTCATCGGCGCGCACGCCGGCCTCGCGAACGAGCGCGCGCAGGCGACGTGCCTTGCCGAACAGCGGAATGCCGCACGCGAAGGTGTCGACGCGGCCGCTGGCACGCGGGCCGAGCCGGTCGCGCACGATGTCCTCGGTATTCGACGTTGCGATCGCGATGCGGATGCCGCGCGCGGCGAGCGCGTCGAACGTTGCTTCGACGCCGGGGAACAGCATCACTTGCACGACGCGCGGCCGCATCAGGCGGCGCATGTCGATCGTTACGCGCGGCACTTTCCACATTGGCACGTCGAGCGCACGGATGATGTCGCGCGCCGACATGCCGCGCAGCGCCGGGCGCAACTCCGGCGTGGCGTCGCGAAAGCCGTGCAGGCGCGACGCTTCCGACAGCGCCGCGAGAAAACTGTCGAGCGAATCGGCGAGCGTGCCGTCGAAGTCGAATGCGATGAGGCGGTAGGGCATGACGCGATGTGGCAGGTTGATCGAGCGGGCTACATCATCCACCGAAATGCGTGTGCGGGTAAGCGGGCGAGTGCAGCGAGCTTTCCCGGTGTGCCGGTATCCGGTGGCGAGTACGCGCATTTTGCCCGATACGCGTGCGTTGCCGGCGCCGTGAGGCGGAGAGGGTGGTGCTCCGGAGGGGGGGGCTACTCGTAGTGGTAGCGACAGGACACGATGCTGATCTGAAGGTCGTCAGCCTCGTAGACCAGGCGGTTCGTGTCGTCGATACGGCGCGACCAGAAGCCGGAGAGATAGGCCTTTAACGGTTCGGGTTTGCCGATGCCTTCGAACGGCGTTCGCTGGGCTTCGCGAATGAGCTGCTTGATGCGCTTGAGCGTCTTGCGATCCTGCCCCTGCCAATAGACACAGTCGTCCCACGCGTCGGCAGTAAAGAGCACGCGGCGTACGCTCATTCATCATCCTCGGCGAGCTTGTGTTCCTTCGCCTTGCCCTTGCGCAGTTGCGCGATCGAACGTTCGAGATGGGCGACGTTGGCCGGCGAGCGCAGCAAGTGAACCGTCTCCATCAGGCTGTCGTAGTAGTCCTGCGACATGATGACGGCGTTCGGTGCATCGCGGCGCGTGATGAGCGTCACGTCCGCATCGTCGACAACCTGGTCGATGACGGTCTTCAGATTGCCACGGGCATCCGAAAAATGAATCGTGCGCATGATTTGCCTCACTTGTACATATAACCGTACAAGTATAGCACGATGGATAAATATGTACGGGTTGCTGTACAGGTTTCCCGGTGAGTGTATGTGGTTGCGCGCCGCAGTCTGGCAAGAGAATTCTCACCTATCGTGCAGCAGCGGTGTGGCGGTGCCGCTTGTAGCCCGCCGCGCAGCGCGGTATCGTCGATGCTCCGCGTTCCGCGCCCCACCGGAGAACCGACGTGCCCGCTGCCACCCCCGCCACGCTGAGATTTTCCACCGACAAGCGCGAACTCGACATCGACGCGATCTTCGACTTCCTGCATCGCGATGCGTACTGGTCGCAGGGCATTCCGCGAGACGTGGTCGAGCGTGCGATCGAGGGTTCGCTGTGTTTCGGTGCGTATGTCGGCGACCGGCTTGTCGGGTTCGCGCGGCTCGTCACCGATCACGCGACGTTCGCGTACCTGTGCGACGTGTTCGTGCTGCCGGCCGAACGCGGCAACGGCTACGGCCGCGCGCTGATCGATCACGTATTCGCGCAGGAGATGGTGCAGCGCCTGCGCCGCATCATGCTCGTGACGACCGACGCGCACGAGCTGTACCGGCCGGTCGGCTTCGGGCCGTCCGCGAATCCCGAGCGGCTGATGGAGATCCGCCGTCCCGACATCTATACGAAACGCTGACGCGCGGCGCAGCGCATACAATACGCGCTTTCCGTTTTTGCCGAAGAGAAGCCCATCATGACCGAACAGGAAGCCGAACAGCTCGCGACGCATCGCCACTACAAGGGCGGTTTGTACCGTTACATCGGCGTCGCCCGCCATTCCGAAACCGAGGAATCGGTGGTCGTGTACGAGCATCTGTGGCCGCATGCGCGCGGCCTGTGGGTGCGGCCGGAAGCGATGTTCAACGGCAACCTCGAAGACGGCACGCCGCGTTTTCGCAAGCTGCACGACTGAGCGGGCGGCACCGGAGCCGGCGTCTAGCCGGCTCCGCCCGGCTTGTCGTACGGCGCCTGTTGCCGCAGCGCCATCGTGAAGAAGCGCCGGACTTCATCCATCAGTTCCGCGCGGGCCGACGCGAAATCGAACGCGCGCCGGTTTTCGTGCGCATAGCGCCGGCGCCAGTCGTCGGCCGCATGCCGTGCTTCGCGTGCGCGCAGATCGTCGAGTTCGGGCGTGCGCAGCGCGTGATCGGCGATCAGCGTCACGCCGTCGCGGCCGACCTCCAGCACGCCGCCCGCGACGAGGAGGCGGCGATGCTCGCCGGTCGGCGCGTCGACGAGCGTCACGACGCCGGGCCGGATCCGCGTGAGCAGCGGCGCGTGGTGCGGGTAGATCCCCAGTTCCCCGCTTTCGCCCGGGACGACGACGAAATGCGCGTCGCCGGCATACAGCACCGCTTCCACGCTCAGGATGTCGAGCCTCATCGACGTCGTCATGCGCGCCCCCTTCAGACCGCCGCCGCGCCGGCGACGATTTCGCACAGCTCGGTGGTGATCTGCGCCTGTCGCGTCTTCTGGTACAGGTGCCGCAGTTCGCGCAGCACGCGGTCGGCGTTGTCCGTCGCGGTCTGCATGCTGAACATCCGCGCGCATTGTTCGCACGCATAGTTCTCGACGACCGCCTGATAGAGCGTTGCCTCGACGTAGCGCAGCAGCAACGTGTCCACGACCGGTTTGGGCGCGGGCTCGTAGAGATAGTCGGATGCCGCCGCGCCGTCGGCCGGCGCGCCGGTGTCGAATCCGGCGACCGGCAGCATCGCATCGATACGCGGCTCGTACGCGAGCGGGCTCGTCAGCCGGTTGTAGGCGACGTGCACTTCGTCGAGCTCGCCGTTGACGAACGCGGTCAGCGGCACGAGCAGCGCGCCGAGCAACTGGTCGAAGTGCGGCTCGGCGGCCAGGCCGCTCGCGCGCGCCGTGATGGTCGCGCCGTGGCGCATCAGCGGCGCGATGCCGCGTGCACCGATCACGCTCAGTTCGCACGTGACGCCGGCCCGGTCCCAGCGTTCGAGCGCATCCACGCATGCGACGAGCAGCCGCGCATTGAGCGGGCCGCACAGCCCGCGATCGGTGCTGACGACGATCAGGCCGACGCGGCGTACGGGATCGCGTCGCGCCATCAGCGCCGACACGTGGTCGGGCCGGTCGCGCAGCACGCGTTCGGCCATCGCCCCGATGCGCGCCGCATACGGGCGGAACTCGCGGGCGCGTCGCTGCGCGTTCGCCATCTTGGTGCGCGCCATCATTTCCATCGCCTTGGTGATCGTGCGCGTGGACGACGTACTGGCGATCTTCGAGCGGATTTCGCGTATGTGCATGTCAGGGGGCGCCGCGGCCATCCGGATGTCATCGTGTGGCTTCATGCTATCGGGACTTCACCTGAAACGATTGACAAGGGTCAAACGATTTCGCCCGGTCTCGCACCAGAATCCGTTCACGTGATCCTCGCGAAGGGGTATTCGATGACCGATTTCCGCCAGCACCAGAAGTACGACGCGCTGATTGCGCGTTGCCGCTCGCTACGCCCGGTGACGGTCGCGGTCGCGCATCCTTGCGACGAGGTATCGCTGCGCGCGGCGGTCGCCGCCGCTCGGGCCGGTATCGTCGTGCCCATACTGGTTGGGCCGACGGCGCGCATCACGGCGCTTGCCGCGACGCTCGGCGTCGACCTGTCCGGCTACCGGCTCGTCGATGCGCCGCACAGCCACGCGTCGGCCGCGCGCGCCGTCGAGCTGGTGCGCTCCGGCGACGCGCAGGCGCTGATGAAGGGCAGTCTGCATACCGACGAGTTGCTGGAGGAAGTGGTGCGCGCCGATACGGGGCTGCGCACCGGGCGGCGCCTGAGCCACGTGTTCATCATGGACGTGCCGACTTATCACAAGCCGTTGTTCATCACCGATGCGGCGGTCAACATCCGTCCGACGCTCGAGCAGAAGGCCGACATCGTGCAAAACGCGATCGATCTCGCGCACGCGCTCGGCATCGGTCAGCCGAAGGTCGCGATCCTGTCGGCGATCGAGACGGTCAGCTCGAAGCTGCCGTCGACGCTCGACGCGGCCGCGCTGTGCAAGATGGCCGAGCGCGGCCAGATCACCGGCGCGCTGCTCGACGGGCCGCTCGCGCTCGACAACGCGATCAGCCCCGAAGCCGCGCGGCTCAAGCATCTCGATTCGGCGGTCGCGGGCGATGCGGACATCCTTCTCGCGCCCGACCTCGAGGCGGGCAACATGCTTGCGAAGGAGCTGACGTTCCTGGCGAACGCCGATGCGGCCGGCATCGTGCTCGGCGCGCGCGTGCCGGTGATCCTGACGAGTCGCGCCGACAGCGAACGCACGCGCCTGGCGAGCTGCGCGGTCGCGGCGCTCGTCGCGGACGCGGCGCGCACGACGGCGGCGCTCGCGGCCGCGGGGGGGGGGGGGGGCGGGGGCCCCCCACCCCGGCCCCCCCCCCCACCACCCCGCGGGGCCCAAAAAACCCGCACAAAAAAACAAAAAATATTTTTAAAAAAACATCATAT
>NZ_JBNCAB010000105.1:0-22309 GCF_049805555.1 Burkholderia sp. DN3021
CCCGCGCATCGAGCTGTTCGGCGCGCGCGGCGCGAGCCCGGGCGGCACCGGCAGCGCGGGCAGTGCCGCCGGCGTGCGGGCGGCGAACCCGTATGCCGGGAGCCCGGGCGCCGGAAGCGCGTACGCGGGGAACCTATCGAAAAAGCAGGAGGCATGACCGCAGTGCAGAAGATCAAAGTATTGTGCGTCGACGATTCGGCGCTGATCCGCAGCCTGATGACGGAGATCATCAACAGCCAGCCCGACATGACGGTGTGCGCGACCGCGCCCGATCCGCTCGTCGCGCGCGAGCTCATCAAGCAGCACAACCCCGACGTGCTCACGCTCGACGTCGAAATGCCGCGCATGGACGGGCTCGACTTCCTCGAGAAGCTGATGCGCCTGCGGCCGATGCCGGTCGTGATGGTGTCGTCGCTGACCGAGCGCGGCTCGGAGATCACGCTGCGCGCGCTCGAACTCGGCGCGGTGGATTTCGTCACGAAGCCGCGCGTCGGGATTCGCGACGGGATGCTCGACTACGCGGAAAAGCTCGCCGACAAGATCCGCGCGGCGTCGCGCGCACGCGTGCGCCAGGCGCCGCAGCCGCAGGCCGCCGCGCGCACGGCGGACAGCCAGCCGGCCGCGCCGATGATCAACAACCCGCTCGTCAGTACCGAGAAGCTGATCATCATCGGCGCGTCGACGGGCGGCACCGAGGCGATCCGCGAGGTGCTGACGCCGCTGCCGCCGGATGCGCCGGCCGTGCTGATCGCGCAGCACATGCCGCCCGGCTTCACGAAATCGTTCGCGCAGCGGCTGAACGGCCTGTGCCGGATCTCGGTGAAGGAAGCCGAGCACGGCGAGCGCGTGCTGCCGGGCCACGCGTACATCGCGCCTGGCCATGCGCACCTGCTGCTCGCGAGAAGCGGCGCGAACTACATCGCGCAGCTGTCGGACGAGCCGCCGGTGAACCGTCACCGCCCGTCGGTCGACGTGCTGTTCCGCTCGGCGGCGACGCACGCGGGCAAGAACGCGATCGGCGTGATCCTCACCGGGATGGGCCGCGACGGCGCGGCCGGCCTGCTGGAAATGAAACGCGCGGGCGCTTACACGTTCGCGCAGGATGAAGCGAGTTGTATCGTGTTCGGGATGCCGCGCGAGGCGATCGCGCTCGGCGGTGCCGACGAGATCGCGTCGCTCGCCGACATGAGCCGCCGCGTGATGGCGCGACTGGCGACGATGGGCGATCGCGTGCAGCGCGTGTGAATGGAATGTCACGGGGCGCGTGCCACGATACGCGTCCCGACGGAAACGAATCTGGAAAGGAACGACGATGGACAAGAGCATGAAAATCCTGGTGGTGGACGATTTCCCGACGATGCGCCGGATCGTCCGCAATCTGCTCAAGGAACTGGGCTACACGAACGTCGACGAAGCGGAGGACGGTGCGGCCGGTCTCGCGCGGCTGCGCGGCGGCGGCTTCGAATTCGTGATCTCGGACTGGAACATGCCGAACCTCGACGGCCTCGCGATGCTGAAGGAAATCCGCGCGGACGCGACGCTCACGCACCTGCCGGTGCTGATGGTCACGGCCGAGTCGAAGAAGGAGAACATCATCGCGGCCGCGCAGGCGGGCGCGAGCGGCTACGTCGTGAAACCGTTCACGGCCGCGACGCTCGACGAGAAGCTGAACAAGATCATCGACAAGATGGCGAAGACCGGGAGCTGACGTGAACGAGCCGATCCATGCGGCGCTCGCCGGCGCGGGGTTCAGCGCCGACAGCCACCCCGAAGGCGCCGATCTCGCGAGCGACCGGATCCTGGCGCGCATCGGCCAGGTCACGCGCGCGCTGCGCGATTCGATGCGCGAGCTCGGGCTCGACAAGCATGTCGAGCGCGCGGCGGAAGCCGTGCCCGATGCGCGCGACCGGCTGCGCTACGTCGCGACGATGACCGAGCAGGCCGCCGTGCGCGTGCTGAACGCGATCGAGATCGCGAAGCCCATGCAGGAGCGCATCCAGAACGAGGCCGAGGCGCTCGACACGCGCTGGGCGCAGTGGTATGCGGCGCCGATCGAGCACGCGGAAGTGCGCGAGCTGATGGACGACACGCGCACGTTCCTGCGCACGTTGCCCGAGTCGGCGTCGGCGACCAGCGCGCAGCTGCTCGAGATCATGCTCGCGCAGGATTTCCAGGATCTGACCGGGCAGGTGATCAAGAAGATCATGGACATGGTCTACCTGATCGAGCAGCAGCTCCTCACCGTGCTCGTCGAGAACATCGCACCCGAGCGGCGCGAGCAGTTCGCGGCCACCGCGGCCGCGCTGGCGGCCGAGCAGATGAGCTCGACCGGCAGCCCCGAGTCGCTGCTGAACGGCCCGCAGATCGCGCCGGAAGGCAAGTCCGACGTGGTCCAGGACCAGGGGCAGGTCGACGACCTGCTCGCGAGCCTGGGCTTCTGAGCTTGCTGCAGTGCATCGGCGCGCTCCGTTTCGCGGGGCCGCCCGATGCGCGTCACGCCGTTCCCGCCACGTTTTCCCACGCTCGCCGCGCACGCGCGCACGCTGTTCGGGCTGCGTCGAATTGACACTTAGACACACTCAGCAGGCATACTACGCGTCAGCAGTAATGGAGCGTCATTCGTACGAATTCATATGTTGACCGGTGGCGCGGGCACGATGGCCGCGCCGCCGGCAACGAAGCCAGTCCCTTGGGGGGGAACGTGAAGCTGAAACGCTTGGGCTGGGCCGTCGCACACGCGACGGCTGCAATGGGTGTGCTGTGGACCGTCCACGCACACGCGGAACTGGGCGGCGCGCCGATGTCGCCGCCGGCGGACGATCGGGCTGCAACCGTGCGCGCGATGCAGCGCGCGATGCGTTCGGCCGACGGCGTGCAGACGAGCACGGCCGCCTATACCGTCCGCGAGATCACGCTCGGATCGGGCACCGTCATCCACGAATACACGTCGGCCGCCGGCAGCGTGTTCGGCCTCGCATGGCGCGGGCCGACGATGCCGGATCTCGCGTCGCTGCTCGGCAGCTATTTCCCGCAGTACACCGCCGGCGTCCAGGCGGCGCATGCGGCGCGCGGCTGGCGTGCGCCCGTGTCCGTCGACACCAGCGGCCTCGTGATCCGGACGGGCGGCCACATGGGCGCGTTCTCGGGCCAGGCGTGGCTGCCGGCGGCACTGCCTGCCGGCCTCGCCGGCAACGACATCCAGTGACAGCGGGAGAGCGATCTTGAGAATTCCTCGTACATTCAAGCGCTGGCTCGGCGTGCTGGGCCTCGCGGCCGCGACGGCCGTGCTCGTGACGGCATGCGGCGGCGGCGATGACGGCGCCAGCTCCGGCAACAACGGCGGCAGTAACGGCAACGGTTCGACCGTGTCGGACGGCAATACCGCGAACACGGCCGTCATCACCGTCGGCACCGGCGTCGCGAACGTGATCAACATCCCGACCGTCAACGTGAAGGTCTGCGCGCCGGGCACGTCGAACTGCCAGGTGGTCAGCAACGTGCTCGTCGATACCGCGTCCTACGGGCTGCGGCTCGTCGGCAGCGCGGTGTCGGGCGTGCTCGGCAACCTGCCGCAGGTGACGAGCGGCGGCGCGCCGGTCGCCGAGTGCGGCAAGTTCGTGTCGAGCTACACGTGGGGCTCGGTGCGCACGGTCGACCTGTCGATCGGTACCGAACAGGCGAACTCGCTGCCCGTGCAGATCATCGGCGACCTCGGCACGACGAGCGTGCCGAGCTCGTGCACGAACGGCGGCGCGTCGGCCAACTCGGCGAGCGCGCTCGGCGCGAACGGGATCCTCGGCATCGGGCCGGCGCCGGTCGACTGCGGTACGACCTGCGCGACGTCGACGTCGTCGAACAACAACTACTACGCGTGCCCGAACGGCAATGCGAGCTGTGCGGTCGCGCTCGTGCCGGTCGCGCAGCAGGTGGCCAACCCGGTTCATCATTTCGCGACCGACAACAACGGCGTGATCGTGCAGATGCCGAACATCTCGAGCAGCGGGCAGGCCAGCGCGAAGGGCCTGCTGATCTTCGGGATCGGCACGCAGGGCAACAACGGGCTCGGTGCGTCGACCGTCATGACGTCGACCACGACGGGCGACGTCAGCGCGTCGTTCCTCGGCAGCACGGTGACGGCTTTCTTCGATACCGGCTCGAACGCGTATTTCTTCAACGATTCGTCGCAGACGGTCTGTTCGAGGAACTCGCAGTTCTACTGCCCGTCCTCGACGACCACCTATACGGCGACGCTGACCGGCCAGAACAGCGCGAGCGGCACCGTGTCGATGCCCGTCGCGAACGCGGATACGCTGTTCTCGAACGCGTCGACGTTCGCGTTCAACGACATCGCGGGCCCGTTCGGTTCGTCCGGATGGCTCGACATCGGCATGCCGCACTTCTACGGCAAGACGATCTACTTCGGGATGGACAAGCGCTCGAGCGGCGGCGCGGCGCCTTTCGTCGCGTTCTGACGCGGCACGGCCGCAGGCAGCAAAGAGGGGGGGCGAGCGATCGCCCCCTTTTTTTTGTCGGGAGGCCGCGCGCGAACTACGGATCGGATCGCCGCCGTGTGCGCGCGCAGCGCCTACGATGTAAAACCGGCACCGGTGCCGGCACGACATCGAGGAGACAGCGCCATGAGCCCCCGCATACAACGCATCACGCCGTTCCTGTGGTTCGACCGCGACGCCGAGGCGGCCGCCGGTTTCTACGTGTCGGTGTTCGACAACGCGCGCATCGTGCACGTCGCGCGCTACGGCAAGGCCGGCGCGCATGCGTCCGGACAGGCCGAGGGCACGGTGATGACGGTCGCGTTCGAGCTCGACGGGCAGGCGTTCGTCGCGCTGAACGGTGGCCCCGTGTTCCAGATCACGCCGGCCGTGTCGTTCGTCGTCAACTGCCGCGACCAGGACGAGATCGACCGCTACTGGGCGCGGCTGTCCGAAGGCGGCGACGAGCGCGCGCAGCAGTGCGGCTGGCTGCGCGACCGCTTCGGCGTGTCGTGGCAGGTCGTGCCCGTGCAGATGTCCGAACTGATGACGGGCGATCCGGCGCGCGCCGAGCGCGTGATGGCGCAGGTGATGACGATGAAGAAGCTCGATCTCGGCGCGCTGCAGCGGGCAGCGGCCGGTTAGGGCTGAGGCCAGAGGCCGGCCGGCGCTTACCGCCGTCGTATGGTCGGGAAAGCGGCCGCCGGGCCCATACGCGGTGCTTTCGATGCGCGCCGAGTCGGCCGGCGCGACGGCGCGCCCGCCGGCATCGACCGACACCGATTCGATCTCGACGACCGGCACGCACCAGGCCGCGCGAGTGCGTTCCCTGGGTTGGCCATGCGCGTCGAAACAGCGGAACGCGAAGTTCGCGGCGACATCCTGTGTGTGCGCGCCAGGTTTGCGTCGCCCCGTTCCACGCATATCGCACGACGATCGTGCCGGGATGCGGCGCGTCCGGCGCCTGCGCACCGGGCGGCAGGTCGGGCGTACCCGGCTTGCCCGCGCAGCCGGCGGCGAGCGCGCAGGCGAGCGACAGCAGCGGAGCGAGCGGATGACGGAACACGGTGCGATGCGAGCGGGATCGGGAATGGCGAAGGGTAGCGCGACTGGCGCGCTCGCGTCATGCCGGTTGGCCGGTAAATCGAATGCCGCACGACCGAATCGATTATCGATCGCGTCGGGATTCATTCGGTTGTAATCAAACGCCGGATTATCTGAGGGTGTGGTTTCTGTCAGGTTTTCACGATTATTAAAATGACGCGGCATGCAAGCCGGTGGCGCCGCATTACGCTGTGACAGCCGTTCCGAGCCGGTGCGACGGGGTTTCGCTTGGCCGGTATGCGAAAAGAGATGGAGCCTGTCGAAATTCGAACATATAATTCCCGCGTTGTTTCCGGGGTCGCCAATATAAAACAGGAGGGTAATAAAATGAATTTTTCCGAGGCTGTTCGTTCCGTACTCAATCAATACGCGAAATTCGAAGGCCGTGCGCGTCGCGCCGAATACTGGTATTTCGCGCTGCTGAGCTGCATTCTTTCGGTCGCCGCCCAGGTGCTCGGCGCGATCGGCCGCGACGCGGGCCTGATCGCGCTGCTGCTGCTGGGCGCGATCTTCCTGATTTCGCTGGCGCTGATCATTCCGGGCATCGCGGTCAGCGTGCGCCGCCTGCACGATACGGGCCGCTCGGGCTGGTTCCTGCTGCTCGGGCTCATTCCGGTCGTTGGCCCCATCCTGCTGCTCGTGTGGATGTGCTCGCGCGGCACCGCAGGCCCGAACCGCTTCGGCTCGGATCCGATCCCGGCGGCCTGAGCGCCGCCTGCCCCGACGCGCGATGCCGTCGCGTCGGGGCCTGACTTCCTCGTTTTCTCCGCTTCACCGTTCCCCGCTTCACTCCGCCACCGTCCCGTCCGGGAACCTTGCCGGAAACCTCGCTCCACCGTTGCGCCGATCGCCGTGTTTTTCCTCCGCATCGCACCGCGTCGCGCGCCGCTCCGTCCCCCATCCAGCCTCGTTCGCACCGGCTCGCCCGATTCCCCGAAATACCCCCCTTTCCCGGCTTTGCTCGACCGATCGGCGTTTGACGCCTCCATGAATAATCGGTGTCACTGGAAAGCGGCATTCCGCCGTACCCGACTGGAGGCCCCGTGGCAGACGAGAGCGATCTCGACAAGACCGAAGCCGCCACTCCCAGACGCCGCGAGAAGGCGCGCGAGGAGGGGCAGGTCGCGCGTTCGCGCGAACTGGCTTCGTTCGCGCTGCTCGCGGCCGGGTTCTACGGCGCGTGGCTGCTCGCGGGCCCGTCGGGCGCGCATCTGCAGGCGATGCTGCGCGGCGCGTTCACGTTCGATCGCGCAACCGCGTTCGACACGAACCGGATGCTGTCGGCGGCCGGCAGCGCGAGCCTCGAAGGCTTCGCCGCGCTGCTGCCGATCCTCGCGCTCACCGGCCTCGCGGCGCTGCTCGCGCCGATGGCGCTCGGCGGCTGGCTGATCTCGCAGAAAACCTTCGAGCTGAAGTTCGACCGCCTGAACCCGATCTCGGGCCTCGGCCGGATCTTCTCGATCCAGGGGCCGATCCAGCTCGGGATGTCGCTCGCGAAGACGCTGGTCGTCGGCGGGATCGGCGGCATCGCGATCTGGCGCAGCAAGGACGAACTGCTCGGCCTCGCGACGCAGCCGCTCGGCGCGGCGCTGCCCGACGCGCTGCATCTCGTCGCCGTGTGCTGCGGCACGACGGTCGCCGGGATGCTGGTGGTCGCCGCGCTCGATGTGCCTTACCAAATCTGGCAGTACAACAAGAAGTTGCGCATGACGAAGGAAGAAGTGAAGCGCGAGCATCGCGAGAACGAAGGCGATCCGCACGTGAAGGGGCGGATCCGCCAGCAGCAGCGCGCGATCGCGCGCCGCCGGATGATGGCGGCCGTGCCGAAGGCCGACGTGGTCGTCACGAACCCGACGCACTTCGCTGTCGCGCTGCAATACACGGACGGCGAGATGCGCGCGCCGAAGGTCGTCGCGAAGGGCGTGAACCTCGTCGCCGCGCGCATCCGCGAACTCGCGGCCGAGCACAACGTGCCGCTGCTCGAGGCGCCGCCGCTCGCGCGTGCGCTGTATCACAACGTCGAAATCGAACGCGAGATTCCCGGCTCGCTGTACTCGGCCGTCGCCGAAGTGCTCGCGTGGGTCTACCAGCTCAAGCGCTTCCGTTCGGAAGGCGGCGCGTTCCCCGCGGTGCCGGTCGATCTCGACGTGCCGGCCGAACTCGACAAGGGCACGTCGGTGCCCGCCGACGATGAGCGCGAGGAAGCCGAGGACACGCTCGGCAAGCAAGGCACGCAAGGAGCCTCGTGATGATTAGCCCCCACGCTCACATTCGTTCGCTGCCCCCCAAGGGGGCGACTGCCTCCCTTGGGGCGGCCCGGCGGGAGGCAGCATGAGCACCCCGACCGGCCTGTTCGCGAAGCGCACGAACCCGTTCGCGGGCACCAACCTGCGCGCGCTCGCGGGCCCGATCCTCATCTGCATGATCCTGGGGATGATGATCCTGCCGCTGCCGCCGATGCTGCTGGATCTGCTGTTCACGTTCAACATCGCGCTGTCGGTGATGGTGCTGCTCGTCAGCATGTACACGATGAAGCCGCTCGACTTCGCGGCGTTCCCGAGCGTGCTGCTGTTCTCGACGCTGTTGCGCCTGTCGCTGAACGTCGCGTCGACGCGCGTCGTGCTGCTCGAGGGCCACACGGGCCCCGACGCGGCCGGGCAGGTGATCGAGGCGTTCGGCCACTTCCTCGTCGGCGGCAACTTCGCGGTCGGCATCGTCGTGTTCGTGATCCTGATGATCATCAACTTCATGGTGATCACGAAAGGCGCGGGGCGGATCGCCGAAGTGTCCGCGCGCTTCACGCTCGACGCGATGCCCGGCAAGCAGATGGCGATCGACGCCGACCTGAACGCCGGCCTCATCAACGAGGAACAGGCGCGCAAGCGCCGCCTGGCCGTGTCGCAGGAAGCCGAGTTCTACGGGTCGATGGACGGCGCGTCGAAGTTCGTGCGCGGCGACGCGATCGCGGGCCTGATCATCATGGCGATCAACGTGATCGGCGGGCTGATCGTCGGGATGGTCCAGCACGACATGAGCTTCGCGGCGGCCGGCACGAACTACACGCTGCTGACGATCGGCGACGGCCTCGTCGCGCAGATCCCGTCGCTCGTGATCTCGACCGCGGCCGGCGTGATCGTGTCGCGCGTCGCGACCGACGAGGACATCGGCACGCAGATCACCGGGCAGCTGTTCACCAACCCGCGCGTGCTGACGATCACCGGCGTGATCATCGTGATCATGGGGCTGATCCCGGGGATGCCGCACTTCGCGTTCCTCGCGCTCGGCGGCGGCGCGATCTGGCTGGCCCGCACGCAGACGAAGCGCGCGGCGGCCCGCAAGGCGGCCGGCGACGTGACCGACATCGCGCCGCCCGCCGCGCTGCCGTCCGACAGCCACGAGGCGACCTGGGACGACGTGCAGCTGATCGACCCGCTCGGCCTCGAGGTCGGCTACCGGCTGATCCCGCTCGTCGACAAGAACAGCGACGGCGAGCTGCTCAAGCGCATCAAGAGCATCCGCAAGAAATTCGCGCAGGAAATCGGCTTCCTGCCGCCGGTGATCCATATCCGCGACAACCTCGAACTGCGGCCGAACGCATACCGGATCGCGCTGAAGGGCGTCGAGATCGGCGTCGGCGAAGTGTTCCCGGGCCAGTGGCTCGCGATCAACCCCGGCCAGGTGACGGCTGCGCTGCCGGGCGCCCTGACGCAGGATCCCGCGTTCGGGCTGCCGGCCGTGTGGATCGACGTCGCGCTGCGCGAACAGGCGCAGGTGTACGGCTACACGGTGGTCGACGCGAGCACGGTCGTCGCGACGCACCTGAACCATCTCGTCGTCCAGCACGCGGCGGAGCTGCTCGGCCGCCAGGAAGTGCAGGCGCTCGTCGAGCGCACCGGCAAGGACGCGCCGTCGCTCGTCGAGGACCTCGTGCCGAAGACGATCTCGCTGACGACGCTGCAGAAAGTGCTGCAGAACCTGCTCGAGGAAGGCGTGCCGATCCGCGACATGCGCACGATCCTCGAGGCCGTGTCCGAACATGCGGGCCGCGGCGACGCGTTCGAGATCACCGCCGCGGTGCGGCTCGCGCTCGGCCGCGCGATCACGCAGCAGTGGTATCCGGGCGCGGGCGAGATGCAGGTGATGGGCCTCGACTCGAATCTCGAGCGCGTGCTGTCGCAGGCGCTCGCCACCGGCGCGAATCCGGGCCTCGAACCCGGCCTCGCGCACAACCTTCTGACCGGCACGCAGCAAGCGATGCTGCGTCAACAGAATCTCGGGCTGCCGCCCGTGCTGCTGGTGCAGCACGCGCTGCGCGCGATGCTCGCGCGTTTCCTGCGCCGCAGCCTGCCGCAATTGAAAGTGCTGTCGTATGCCGAAGTGCCGGACACACGCACGATCAAAGTCGTTAACGTCATCGGGGGTTCCGCTTGAACATTCGCAAATTCACCGGCGCAACGAGCCGCGACGCGCTTCGTCTCGTGCGCGAGGCGCTCGGCGCCGACGCGGTCGTGCTGTCGAACCGCACGCTCGATGACGGCAGCGTCGAAATCGTCGCACTGGCCGATTCGGACCTGGCCGCGGTGACGCCGCCGGCCGCCGCACGGCCGCGGATCGCCGCGCCGCGCGTGCCGGAATCCGTGCCGGCCGCCGCGGTGCCGGGCATCGTGTCGCGCCCGGGCGCCGCGTTCGCGCGCCCGAGCGTCAATCCGTATGCGGCGGGCGATGGCGGGCTGCCGGACGTGTTTTCGTCGGTGTTCGGCGCAAGTGCCGAAGCGAACGAAACGGACGACGCGGACGAGACGGCGGCGCAACCTTCGACGATCGATGCGGACGCGGCGGCTGCGCCGTCGACCTCCGCACCGGCCCCCGGATGGCCGGCCCCCGGTACGCCGGCCGCCGGTACGCCGGCCGCCGGATGGCCGGCCCCCGCTTCCGAACCCGCGCCGTGGCTCGTCGAGCACGCGAAGCGCCTGACGCAGCAGCGCGATGCGCTGATCGCGCGCGCGCAGGCGACGCCCGCCGCGCCGCAAGCGAGCGTACTCGCGCCGCAGGGCGCCGCGAGCGCATCGTCGCCCGACTGGGCACGCGACATCGTGCGCGATGCCGAACGCCGGATGCCGGCTGCTGCCCCGCGCAAGCCCGACACGAACGCCGCGAACGCCGCGAAAGCGGCCGAGCGCACGCGCGTGGCCGCCGATACCGCCGCCGCGGTGGCCGATGCGGTGAAATCGCGCGTCGAACGAATCGTCAACGACACGGTGATGCACGAACTCGGCGAACTGCGCGGGATGATGGAAGAGCAGTTCGACAGCCTGATGTGGCACGACCGCCAGCGTCGCAGCGCCGTGCATGGCGCGCTGACGAAGCACCTGTTCGCGGCCGGCCTGTCCGCGCAGCTCGTGCGGATGCTCGTCGACAACCTGCCGTCCGGCGACGGCGCGCAGACCTTCGAGCAGGCCGTCGAATGGGCGCAGTCGGTGCTCGCGGCGAACCTGCCGGTGCTCGACAGCGAGGACGCGCTGATGGAGCGCGGCGGCGTGTTCGCGCTGATGGGGCCGACGGGCGTCGGCAAGACCACCACCACCGCGAAGCTGGCCGCGCGCTGCGTGATGCGCTTCGGCGCGAGCAAGGTCGCGCTGCTGACCACCGACAGCTACCGGATCGGCGGCCACGAGCAACTGCGCATCTTCGGCAAGATCCTCGGCGTGCCGGTGCACGCGGTGAAGGATGCGGGCGATCTCGCGCTCGCGCTGTCCGAGCTGCGCAACAAGCACATCGTGCTGATCGACACGATCGGCATGAGCCAGCGCGACCGCGCGGTGTCCGACCAGATCGCGATGCTGCACGGCGCGAACGCACCGGTGCAGCGCCTGCTGCTGCTCAACGCGACGAGCCACGGCGACACGCTCAACGAAGTCGTGCAGGCGTACCGCAGCGCGGGCGAGCATCCGGACCTGGCCGGCTGCATCCTCACGAAGCTCGACGAGGCGACCCACCTCGGCGGCGTGCTCGACACGGTGATCCGCTACAAGCTGCCGGTCCATTACGTGTCGACCGGCCAGAAGGTGCCGGAGAACCTGTATGTCGCATCGACCAAGTTCCTGCTGAAGAGCGCGTTCTGTGTGCCGCGCGACGGCTCGCCCTTCGTGCCGCAAGACGAAGACATGCCGACGCTGCTCTCCGCACTGACCGCACGTTCCACCGCCGAGCTGCACGAGGTGCGATTTGGATAAACGAATCATCGACCAGGCCGAAGGGCTGCGGCGCTTGCTGGCCGGGCGCGCGTCGCGCATCGTCGCGGTGACGGGCGGGCCGGCGGGCGTCGGCTGCACGTCCACCATCGTGAACCTGGCGGCGGCGCTCGCGTCGCTCGGCAAGGATGTGCTCGTCGTCGACGAGCGCGCCGACGTGCATTCGGCCAGCGCGACGCTCGCGGGCGCGTGGCTGCGCGACGGCGAGCGCACGCGGGTGGCCGCCGGCTTCGGCCTGTGCGCGGCCGCGCGGCTCGCGCGCGCCGGCTACAGCGACACGCAACTGAGCGACTTCATCGACGGCCCGGCCGACATCGTCCTCGTCGACGCGCAGCTCGGCGCCGACGGCTCGTTCTCGGCGCTCGCACGCGAAGCGCACGATGTGCTGGTCGTCACGCGGGTCGCCGCGCAGGCGATCACCGAGGCGTACGCGTGCATGAAGCGGCTGCATTTCGCGCACGCGTTCGCGCAGTTCCGCGTGCTGACCAATCACGTCGGCAGCCATGCGGATGCGAAGACGGCCTTCGACAACCTCGCGGGCGTCGCAAGCCGCTACCTGACGGTGTCGATTTCCGACGCGGGCTGCGTGAGCGCCGATCCGCTCGTCGAACACGCGCGCGAGCTGACGCATGCGGTGGTCGACGCGTTCCCGTCGGCGGCGGCCGCGCGCGACTACCGGCAGATTGCCGCCGACCTGCTGTACTGGCCGATGCGCCCGCGTTCGGGTGCGGACCGCGCCGTCCACGCGGGCGGCAAGCCGTCGTATCAGGCGGGCGCGGCACACGCCGCGTGAGCGCTACCGGAAGGAGAGAGCCATGATGTACAACGCTCAAGGAAAGATGTCCCAGGCCGACGTGCTCGCGCAATATGCGCCGCTCGTGCGTCGCCTCGGGCTGCAGCTCGTCGCGAAGATGCCGGCGAGCGTCGACCTCGACGACCTGATCCAGGCCGGCATGATCGGCCTGATGGACGCGGCCGGCCGCTACAAGGAAGACCAGGGCGCGCAGTTCGAGACCTACGCGACGCAGCGCATCCGCGGCGCGATGCTCGACGAGCTGCGCAGCAACGACTGGCTGCCGCGCAGCCTGCGCAAGACGTCGCGCGAGGTCGAGCACGCGGTGCACCAGGTCGAGCAGCATCTCGGCCGCTCGGCGAGCGAGACCGAGATCGCGCAGCACCTGAACATGCCGCTCGACGAATACCAGGGGATGCTGCAGGACCTGCACGGCAGCCAGCTCATCTACTACGAGGATTTCGACCGCGCGGCCGACGACGAGCCGTTCCTCGACCGCTATCGCGTCGATCATGCCGATCCGCTGTCGTCGCTGCTCGACGAGCACTTGCGCGAGGCGCTCGTCGAGGCGATCGAGCGGCTGCCGGAACGCGAGAAGCTGCTGATGTCGCTGTACTACGAACGGGGTCTGAATCTGCGCGAGATCGGCGCGGTGCTCGAAGTGAGCGAATCGCGCGTGTGCCAGCTGCACAGCCAGGCCGTCGCGCGCCTGCGCGCGCGGCTGCGCGAACAGGCGTGGGTCGGCGCGGAGTCCTGACCCTTTCCAGACGGCAACGCACGCCGACGCCGCGCGCTTGCGCATTTTGCGCGCCGATTTGCTACAATCCCTCCCGTTTTCCGAGGAGCGTTGCGACGGACCACTCTGCGTCCGCCAGGCTCGGAAGGCTTCACCAAGCAGCCGTGCGGCGCGCGTTTCGCGACCGTCGCGCCGGCTCCGCTTCCTGAACGGCGCTCACGTCACCAATCTAGAACTTTTTTAGAAAGGAGGGCGTGATGAACGCCATTATCGATTCGCAAGCTTCCAAGGATTACGTCGTCGCCGACATGGCGCTGGCCGGCTGGGGCCGCAAGGAACTGAACATCGCCGAGACCGAAATGCCGGGCCTCGTGCAGATCCGCGACGAATACAAGGCGCAGCAGCCGCTGAAGGGCGCGCGCATTGCCGGTTCGCTGCACATGACGATCCAGACGGGCGTGCTGATCGAGACGCTGAAGGCGCTCGGCGCGGACGTTCGCTGGGCCTCGTGCAACATCTTCTCGACGCAGGACCACGCAGCGGCCGCGATCGTCGAAGCCGGCACGCCGGTGTTCGCGTTCAAGGGCGAATCGCTCGACGAATACTGGGAGTTCTCGCACCGTATCTTCGAATGGCCGAACGGCGAATTCGCGAACATGATCCTGGACGACGGCGGCGACGCAACGCTGCTGCTGATCCTCGGCGCGAAGGCCGAGAAGGACCGTTCGGTGATCGCGAAGCCGACCAACGAGGAAGAAGTCGCGCTGTACAAGTCGATCGCGAAGCACCTCGACATCGACGCGACCTGGTACTCGAAGCGCCTCGCGCACATCAAGGGCGTGACCGAAGAAACCACGACCGGCGTGCACCGCCTGTACCAGATGGAAAAGGACGGCCGCCTGCCGTTCCCGGCGTTCAACGTGAACGATTCGGTCACGAAGTCGAAGTTCGACAACCTGTACGGCTGCCGTGAATCGCTCGTCGACGGCATCAAGCGCGCGACCGACGTGATGATCGCGGGCAAGGTCGCGGTCGTTGCCGGCTACGGCGACGTGGGCAAGGGCTGCGCGCAGTCGCTGCGCGGCCTCGGTGCGACCGTGTGGGTCACCGAAATCGATCCGATCTGCGCGCTGCAGGCGGCGATGGAAGGCTACCGCGTCGTGACGATGGAATACGCGGCCGACAAGGCCGACATCTTCGTGACGGCCACCGGCAACTACCACGTGATCAACCACGATCACATGAAGGCGATGCGCCACAACGCGATCGTCTGCAACATCGGCCACTTCGACTCGGAAATCGACGTCGCGTCGACCCGCCAGTACCAGTGGGAAAACATCAAGCCGCAGGTCGACCACATCATCTTCCCGGACGGCAAGCGCGTGATCCTGCTGGCGGAAGGCCGCCTCGTGAACCTCGGCTGCGCGACCGGCCACCCGTCGTTCGTGATGTCGAACTCGTTCGCGAACCAGACGCTCGCGCAGATCGAGCTGTTCGTGCGCGGCGGCGAGTACGAGAACAAGGTGTACGTGCTGCCGAAGCATCTCGACGAAAAGGTCGCGCGCCTGCACCTCGCGCGCATCGGCGCGAACCTGTCCGTGCTGTCGGACGAGCAGGCTTCGTACATCGGCGTGCAGAAGGACGGCCCGTTCAAGCCGAACCACTACCGCTACTGATGCGCCGCCGCCGCCGTGCCGTGCGCGCCCCGCTGCCGGGCCTGCGGTGCGGCGGCACGGCGGCGGATCGCACAGATCGACAACCGAACCGGAGCACTCCATGAGCGTCATCCTCACCTGGGTCATCAACGCGCTCGCGCTACTGATCATCACGTACCTCGTGCCGTCGATCCACATCAAGAGCTTCGGCACCGCGCTGATCGTCGCGGTCGTGCTCGGCCTGATCAACACGGTGATCCGCCCGGTGCTGATCCTGCTGACGCTGCCCGTCACGATCGTCACGCTCGGGGTGTTCATCCTCGTCGTGAACGCGCTGTGCTTCTGGTTCGCGTCGTCGCTGCTGAAGGGCTTCGAGGTGTCGGGATTCTGGTCCGCGTTCTTCGGTTCGATCCTGTACAGCATCGTGTCCTGGCTGCTGTCCGCGCTGATCTTCGGCCAGCGCGACATCGGCTGACCCCTTTCGAATCATGAAACCGATCGAACTCTCGTTTGAATTCTTCCCGCCGAAGACGGCGGACGGCGTCGAAAAGCTGCGCGCAACCCGTGCGCAGCTGCTGCCGCTGAAGCCGAAATTCGTCTCCGTGACGTTCGGCGCCGGCGGCTCGACGCAGCAGGGCACGCTCGATACCGTGCTCGATATGCAGAAGGACGGCCTCGAGGCCGCGCCGCACCTGTCGTGCATCGGCTCGTCGCGCGACAGCCTGCGCGCGATCCTCGACCAGTACCGCTCGCACGGCATCCGGCATATCGTCGCGCTGCGCGGCGACCTGCCGTCGGGGATGGGCGCGGTGGGCGAGCTGCGCTATGCGTCCGAGCTCGTCAGCTTCATCCGCGCCGAGCATGGCGACTGGTTCCACATCGAGGTCGCAGGCTACCCCGAGTACCACCCGCAATCGCGCTCGCCGAAGGCCGATCTCGAGAATTTCGCGCGCAAGGTGAAAGCCGGCGCGAATTCCGCGATCACGCAGTACTTCTTCAACGCCGACGCGTATTTCCGCTTCGTCGACGATGTGCGCAAGCTGGGCGTGGACGTGCCGATCGTGCCGGGCATCATGCCGATCACGAACTTCTCGCAGCTGATGCGCTTCTCCGAGATGTGCGGCGCCGAAGTGCCGCGCTGGATCGCGCGCCGGCTCGAGAGCTTCGGCGACGATCGCGACGCGATCCGCGCGTTCGGCGCGGATGTCGTCACCGATCTGTGCCGGCGCCTGATCGACGCGGGCGTGCCGGGGCTGCACTTCTACACGCTGAACGCAGCGACCGCGACGCGGACGATCTGCGAACGGCTCGCCGTGTAAGCGCCGCCGCGCGTTTTGCATGCGCAAAAGCCCCGCCGGTCTTGCCGGCGGGGCTTTTTTTCGATGCTTGCGTCAGCGCTGTGCCTGCATCAGCGGCGGGCGGCGGTCGAACCACGGCCGTGCCTGTTCGAGCTGCCGCGCGAGCCTGAGCAGCAGCGCGTCGTCGGTGTGGCGCGCGGCGAACTGCACGCCGATCGGCAGCCCGCGCGCGTTCCAGTAGAGCGGCACCGACATCGCCGGCTGACCGGTCAGGTTGAACAGCTCGGTGCAGCCGGCCCACGCGAACGCCTTCTCCGACGACTTCGCGAGCATTTCCTTCAGCAGCGGCTTCACCGGCAGCGCGGCGAGCAGCTTCATCTGCGCCGATTCGAACGGCGTCGGCTGCAGTTCGCCGATCTTCACCGGCGGCCCCGCGAGCGATGCGCACAGGATCGCGTCGTAGCGCGACACGAGGCCGGCCACCTGCACGGTCAGCTGGCGCTGCCATTCGAGCACGTCCGGCAGGCGCGTGCGCGCGAGGCGCCGGCCGACCACGGCCATCGCCCACGTCGCCGCTTCGAATTCGCCGCGCCGCGGCGCGCGGCCGGTCAGCGCGCGCGCACCGAGCACCATCTCCTCGGCGATCGTCGCCCACAGCGTGAGAAAGGTTTCGGCCGCGCGCGCGTAGTCGACGTGCAGCGTCGCCGGCTCGACATGGTGGCCGAGCGATTCGAGCAGTGCGGCTGCGTCGTCGAGCGCCGCGCGCGTGTCGTCGGCGAGCGCCGGCGCGAGCATCGGATCGACGACGAGGCCGATCCGCAGCGGGCCGGGCGGCGTATCGAGTTCGCCGAGGAACGTGCCGGGCGCGCCGTGCGGCAGCGTCTGGCCGGTCGTCACGTCGAGCAGCAGCGCGCTGTCGCGCACGCTGCGCGAGACCGCATGCTGGACGACGAGCTCGCCGTTCGACGGCTGGTCGACGAGCATCGGGTTGCGGCTCGGCTTCAGGCCGAACAGCCCGCAGCACGATGCCGGAATGCGGATCGAGCCGCCGCCGTCGGACGCATGCGCGAGCGGCACGATGCCGGCCGCGACGGCCGCCGCCGCGCCGCCGCTCGAGCCGCCGGGCGTGTGGTCGAGATTCCACGGGTTGCGGCACGCGCCGAACAGTTCGGGTTCCGTGTACGGCATCTGGCCGATCTCCGACGTGTTGGTCTTGCCGAACACGTTGAGGCCCGCCGCGCGGCTGCGCGCGATCACCGGCGAATCGTCGCCGGGCACGTAGTACCGGTAGTGCCGGCTGCCCATCGACAGCGGCAGCCCGGCGACCGCCGCGCCGAGATCCTTGACGAGATACGGAACGCCCGCGAACGGCGCGTCGGCGCCGGGTTCGGGCGCGGAGGCCGCACGCTGGCGAGCGGCTTCGTAGTCCTGCAGCACGATCGCGTTGATCGCGCCATTGACCGCTTCGGCCTGGCCGATCGCGGCATCGAGCAATTCGCGCGGGCTGGCCTTGCGGTCGCGCACGAGCGCGGCGAGGCCGATCGCGTCATGCGCGAGGTAGTCCGAGTGCATCGCTGTCACCCCCGTTGTGACTCGTGGCGATGAAGGGAGAATAACGCGGGCCCGGCGCGATGGGCCCGCGGCGGGGCGTTTTTACAGGTGCTCGGCGAGGAACGTCAGCGTGCGGCCGTGCGCGAGCGCCGCCGCGCGCTGGTTGTACGACGCGCGATCGGTGCAATTGAAGCCGTGCTCGGCGCCCGGATACACGTGGAACGACGCGTGGCCACGGCCGGCGAACGCGGCCTTGACTTGATCGACGGCCGCGAGCGGGATCGCGTGGTCGTTTTCCGCGTAGTGGAACAGGATCGGCCGCGTGACCTTGCCGGCCAGATCGAGCGCGTTCTGGATGCCGCCGCCGTAATAGGCGACCGCCGCGTCGAGCTTGCCGGCCGCGGCCGCACGGTACGCGAGCTGGCCGCCGAAGCAGTAGCCGATCGCGGCGAGCTTGCCGGCCACTTCGGGGCGCGCGCGCAACGCGTCGGCCGCCGCGCCGATGTCAGCGACCGCGAGGCCCACGTCGGTCTTTTTCAACAGCTCGATGCCCTTGTCGCGATCCGCGCCTTCGTAGGTCAGCTCGACACGCGGCTGCGTGCGCCAGAACACGTCCGGCGCGAGCGCGACGTAGCCGTCGGATGCGTACTGGTCGGCGACCGCGCGGATGTGCGAGTTCACGCCGAAGATCTCCTGGATGATGATGACGGCAGGGCCCTTGCCGCGCTTGGGCAGCGCGAGATAGCCGCCGAAGCTGTCGTTACCGGTCGGGATGTCGATCCATTGGGCAGTCACGTTTTGAACTCCTGGCGAACGGGGAGCGCCGCGCGCGCCCCGGGGTGGAAGAGGGCGGCCTAGTGTGCCACCAATCGTCTGGTGTTGCAGGGCACGCGCAACGCGTGCGCCCGCCGCGCACGCCCGCTTCTCGCGCAGCGATCGTTTCAATCTCGATTATTCATTTTTCGGCGACGAGCCGCTTCGATAGAGTCGATGTGCCGGCTTTTACAAAGCGCTTTCGCGCATCGTCATCGAAGGATTCGTCATGCCTGCCTGTCCGTATTCCACGCCCTTTTCCGAACGCTTCGGCCTGCGCCTGCCGCTCGTGCAGGCGCCGATGGTCGGTGCGACCACGGCCGCGATGGTCGTCGCCGCATCGAACGCCGGCGCGCTCGGCAGCCTCGGCGCCGGCGCGTTTGAGCCGGATCGTCTCGCGACCGAAGTCGCGGCGATCCGCGCGGCGACCGATCGCCCGTTCGCGGTCAACCTGTTCGTGCTGCCGGACGCCGCGCCCGACGCGGCGACCGTCGCGCGCGCACTCGCGGCGATCGACCCGCTGAACGCGACGCTCGGGCTGCCGCCGGGCGCCGCGCCCGCGCGCTATGCGCCCGACTTCCGCGCGCAGCTCGATGCGCTCGTGTCGCTGCGGGTGCCGGTCGCGAGCTTCACGTTCGGCGTGCTCGGCGCGGCCGACGTCGCGCGGCTGAAGGCCGCCGGCACCTACGTGATCGGCACCGCGACGCACGTGGCCGAAGGGCTCGCGTGGCAGGCGGCCGGCGCCGACGCGCTGTCCGCGCAGGGCGCCGAGGCGGGCGGCCATCGCGGCACGTTCATCGGCGCCGCCGAAGACGCGCTGATCGGCACGTTCGCGCTCGTGCCGCAGCTCGTCGACGCGACGGGCCTGCCCGTACTCGCCGCGGGCGGCATCATGGACGGCCGCGGAATCGCGGCCGCGCTCGCGCTCGGCGCACAGGGCGCGCAGCTCGGGACCGCGTTCCTCACCTGCACGGAAAGCGCGATCGCGGCGGACTGGAAGGCACGCTTGCTGGCGAGCGCGGATACGTCGACGCAGGTCACGCGCGCGATCACCGGCCGCCATGCGCGCGGGTTGCGCAACACGCTGATGGCGCGGCTCGGCGAACGCGTGGCCGACGCCGCGCCGTACCCGGTGCAGAACGCGCTGACGCAGCCGCTGCGCCAGGCCGCCGCGCGCGCGAACGACGGCGACTACCTGTCGCTGTGGGCCGGGCAGGGCGCGCCGCTCGCACGGCGGCGCGGCGCTGCGCCGACGACGTCGCAGCTCGTCGCTGCGCTCGACGCCGAATGGCGCGCGTCGGCAGCCTGAACTGGGCGTTTCATCGACAGCCTGAACCGTTCATATCGAACGACGAAACGCGCGTGTTGTCACGCGCGTTTCATTCAATGATCACGGGCACAAAATACCGAATCGAAATGCCTCGGGAATCCTTTGGAGCGACCTTTCGGCGAGCTGCCGAAAATTAGCGGAAACCCTTATCCGGCGGGGCTTGCGGCGACTTTCGAGTCATCGTTCCAAAGTGCGCATATCGGTAGTGTTACCACTACCCCAAAAAAGTCCCACAAATTAATTTGATCACCTACACTTGCGCGCAAGTACGGACGGGCGGTTGCTAAAAGCGGCTGTTTACACGTGCTTGAGGCCAAGTGCATAAACGATGCAACCGGCGAATCGTCCAGTGATTGCAAACACAGGGATGGCAGCGGGGCACCGGGCGATGGCGTTTATTGGGACCGAAACTGGAGACTTACATGAATATCAAAATGCAGAAGCTGTTGCCGATCACCGCAGCGGCGATGCTGTGCGTTGCAGCTGCAAGCAACGCTGCCGCCGATCAAGTCGTCAAGATCGGCCACGTCGCGCCCTTGACGGGCGGCATTGCACACCTGGGCAAGGACAACGAAAACGGTGCGCGTCTCGCAGTCGAGGAGATCAACGCGAAGGGTCTCACGGTCGGCGGCCAGAAAATCACGCTGCAACTCGACCCGCAGGATGACGCGGCCGACCCGCGGCAGGCCACGCAGGTTGCGCAGAAGCTCGTCGACGACAAGGTCGTCGCCGTCATCGGCCACCTGAACTCGGGCACGTCGATCCCGGCCTCGAAGATCTACAGCGATGCGGGCATCGTGCAGATCTCGCCGTCGGCGACCAACCCGGCCTACACGCAGCAAGGCTTCAAGACCACGTACCGCGTGGTGGCAACGGACGCGCAGCAGGGCCCGGCACTCGCGAACTACGCGCACTCGAAGGGCATCAAGAGCGTGGCGGTGGTCGACGATTCGACCGCATACGGCCAGGGTCTCGCGAACGAGTTCGAGAAGAAGGCGAAGGCGCTCGGCCTGAAGGTGATGTCGCACGACGCGACGAACGACAAGGCGGTCGACTTCCGTGCGATTCTGACCAAGATCAAGGGTGAGAATCCGGACGCGATCATGTACGGCGGCATGGACGCCACCGGCGGCCCGTTCGCGAAACAGGCGAAGCAGCTCGGCCTGCGCGCGAAGATTCTCGCGGGCGACGGCGTGTGCACGGAAAAGCTGGCCGACCTGGCCGGCGACGCGACCGACAACGTCGTGTGCTCGGAAGCCGGTGCTTCGCTCGAGAAGATGCCGGGCGGCGGCGCGTTCAAGGCGAAGTACGAGAAGCGCTTCGGCCAGCCGATCCAGATCTACGCACCGTTCACGTATGACGCCGTGTACATCGTCGCCGACGCGATGAAGCGCGCGAACTCGGCGGACCCGGCGAAGATTCTCGCGGCGATGCCGGCGACGAACTACACGGGCGTGATCGGCACGACGACCTTCGACTCGAAGGGCGACCTGCAGCACGGCGTGATCTCGCTGTACAACTACAAGGGCGGCAAGAAGTCGCTGCTCGACGAAGTGAAGATGTAACGCAACAGGCGGTCAACAGTAGGGGCGAAAGCGCGCATGCGGCAACGCATGCGCGCTTTCTTTTTGGCCGACGGGCGCGATGCCGTCAGATCTTCAGGTGCGCGAGCACCTTCGGCGCGACGGCCGCGACGAGCGCCGCGCACAGCGCGACGACCGACAGGCCGATCGTCAGGTTCGCGGCCTGCGCGACCGCGCCGATCACGACCGGACCGAACAGCAGTCCGAAATACGCAAGCCCGGCCACATGCGCGAGCCCTTCGGCCGCGTGGATGCCTTTCACGCGCGCGGCGGCCGCGAACAGCACGGGCATCATGTTCGCGAGGCCGAGGCCCATCAGCGTGAAGCCGGTCAGCACGGTGACCGGATAGGGCAGCAGCAGCGCGCCGATCATCCCCGCGCACGCGAGCGACGCGCTCGCGAACACGAGTTGCGGCGCGCCGAAGCGGGCGCGCACGGCGTCGCCCGCGAAGCGCGCGATGGCCATCCCGCCCGAGAACGCCGCGTACGCGGCGCTTGCGAGAGCGGGGCTCGCCGCGACGACGTCGCGCATGTAGACCGTCGCCCAGTCGTACATCGCGCCTTCTGCGATCAGCGCGACGAGCGCGATGCCGCCGAGCATCCACAGCGCGGGCGAGCGCCAGCGGTTGCCGCCGCCGTGCGCGTGTTCGTGGTGCGGCACATGCGGCAGCACGGCCGGGCTCGCGGCCACGAGCACCGCGGCGC
>NZ_JBNCAB010000106.1:0-21149 GCF_049805555.1 Burkholderia sp. DN3021
CGCGCGGGCCGCGCCCACGCTGTCGCGCCGCGCGCGCCGGCGAGGCGCACGGTCGCGGCGGGGAGCGCGCATGCTGCGAGGAGCCCACGGCATCGCTTCGACTGCGTTCAAAATAGCGCCTCGGCGGGAGGCATCCAAGACACAGTTTCGCGCCGGACCGACTGCGAATTGCACCCTCACATGCGCGCACGCACGGGGGACAAGGAGTACAGACGGGCGCGCACGCGGCGACGCGGGCGCGCGCGGCATGTGCAGCGTGCGGTGACTGGAGGCACGGGGGAGGGAAACGCGAACGGATCGCGGTGCGACATCGGCGCGCAGGGCGCCGGTCGGCGGCAAACGGACGGTGATGCGGGTGGCCCGGCGCGGCGCAAGTGCCGCAGCGCGAGCGTGCGCGAACCGGTTATGGCCGGCCGCGCGCGCATCGCAGCCGATGCGCGCGTGGCGGCCGAACGAGAGGTCCAGTTGCACGGTACGGGCCGGACATGGCGCCAACCGTGGCGAACCGCGATCAGTCGGACAGTTTCATCGCGAGCCGCTGGCGGGCGATCTGCTTCACGTCCGTCGACAGTGCCGCATTCGGCAGACCATTGGCCCAGACGGAGAACGAATCCTCGATCAGGTTGCGCGTGTCGGGCGGCAACTCGGCCAGCATCAGCGACACGACGGTAAACAACACGGCGGTATCGCCGGCCTGGCTGCCCGCGTTCGCGTCGACCGTCTTCTTCAGGCTGTCGACCGACGCTTGCAGTGCCTGCAATGCATCATTCGTATCGCTCATGACATTCTCCATGCAAGATGGGTTAGATCGGCGACGAACATGCGGCCGGTCGCGCGCGACGCCCGGGCGGGCATCGCGCGCAGGCAACCTGAATCAGGCCGCGGTGCTGCCCTGCGGCGCCACGGCCACCGATGCTTCGCTCGTCAGCATCAGGAACGTGAAGGTTTCGCGCAGGTACAGGCGGACGGCCTTGTCGCTATGGCTCGTGTAGCCGATCGATACGTCTTCCCCGAGGTGCAACTCGTAATCGCCGCCGCGCATCGACAGCACGCAGCCGCCGCTGAGCGCCGGCGCCCAGATGATTTCGCCGCTGACGATCCGCTTGATGTGGCCGAGGACCGGATACCCCTGGTCGCGCGCCTCGCTGAGCGCGGTATACGCGTCCGAGCCGAGCACCACCGAGTACGGGCCGTCGACGCCCGCGAGCCGCAGCGCTTCGAGCGCGTCGCTGATCGCGTCCGGGTATGCGCTGACGTCCGCCGGCAGCGTGAGCTTGCGGTTCGACGTGCCTTCGCGGATGCCGACGATGCCGGCGGCCGGGTAGCCGTCGAAAATCGCGTTGTCCTCGGCGAACGCGAGCCGCTGCGCGGCGTCCTTCGCCGGTTGCCAGTCGGCGTCGCGCGCGCCGCGCTCGACGCTGTCGATCGCATCGCGGCTCAGTTCGAACGGCACCGTCAGCTCGACGATCGTGCGGACTTCGCGCAGCCGCGCGTTCACCTGCTCGCGCGGCGCGGCGACCTCCACCAGGTGCCCGGTGCCGACGGCCGACAGCTCGGGGCCCGCGGGGCCGTCGACGTCGACGACGCGGCGGCCGGCCACCGATCGCTTGAAGGTGCGCGCCACTTCCTCCTCGATTTGTTCCCACGCGGACGACGAGATCGGGGCGAGTTCGCGGTGCAGATTATTCATAGGCTTGGGTTCCTTTCAGCGAGCCGATTTTCAGCGAGCCGTCGCGCTGCGGCGCGGACGACGAGGATTCCGGTTGCGCGGCGTCGGCGGCCGGCGCCGCGCGATCGGCGAGCGCTTCGAGCAGGTCGGCCGACGGCACGAAGAACAGCGAGCCGGTGACCGCGCGGCTGTAGTCGAGCAGGCGGTCGTAGTTGCCGGGCGGGCGGCCGACGAACATGTTCTCGAGCATCTGCTCGATCGGCGCCGGCGAGCGCGCATAGCCGATGAAATAGGTGCCGAATTCGCCGGCGCCCGGACGCCCGAACGGCATGTTGTCGCGCAGGATCTTCACTTCCTGGCCGTTCTCGTCGAGCGTGGTCAGCGAGCTGTGCGACGAAGACGGCTTCACGTCCGGCGCGAGCTCGATGTCGGACAGCTTGGTGCGGCCGATGATGCGCTCCTGCGTCTCGACCGCGAGCGCGTTCCAGCCGCCCATGTCGTGCAGGTACTTCTGCACGATCACGTAGCTGCCGCCCGCGAAGTCGGCATCTTCATCGCCGATCACCGTGAAGTCGACCGCCTCGCGGCCTTCGGGGTTCTCGGTGCCGTCGACGAAGCCGATCATCGCGCGCTGGTCGAAATTGCGGAAGCCGTGCACCTCGTCGACGACCGTGACGGCGCTGCCGAGCGCGCCGAGCAGCTGCGTCGCGAGTTCGAAGCACAGGTCCATCGCGTCGGCACGGATGTGCAGCAGGATGTCGCCGGGCGTCGCGACCGCGACGCGCTGCCCGGCGCCGAATTCGCGGAACGGATGCAGCGACGCGGGGCGCGGCTCGCCGAACAGCGTATCCCATGCGTCGGCGCCGAAGCCGCACACGCAGGTCAGGTTGCCGCCGGGCACGCGCTTGCCGACCGAGCGCACGAGCGCGGCGATGTCGCCGCACCATGAACGGATCGTGTCGGCGTGATCGGCACCGGGATTGATCGTTGCCACGAGGAAGATCGCGCTGCGCGTGATCGGGCTGTGAACGGCCTGGGAGAGCGGGGGAGGTGTCTGCATCGCGGCCTGCCGGTCAGTCATGTCGGGGCGGACGGGCCGCGGCTGCCGCGGCGCGCGAAGGCGAACGGTTGGACTGTGTCATGCGACTGTTCTCTTTGTGACATGCGGATGAAGGACGTTGCGCAGGCATCGCGCAACGGGCCGCAGCGGCGGCGGCCGGCCGCCCGGCGCGTGACTTGCCCGCACCGCGCAACGTCGTCGAGCATGCAATCTAGCAGCTTCGGCGGGTCTTTGGAACACGTATCGTCAATCTGTCATTCGAATGCGTCAAACGGGGCCGGAATTTGCGCGGCGGCCGCGCAGCTGTACTCCTGGCATGCGCGGCGCTGTGCTCTTGAGCGTGCGTGCAGCGTGCAGTAGATTAGGTCCCGCTGCCCGGTACCGCTCACGGATCTTCATACCGACCGTCACCTTGAATACGTCCACCGTTTCCTGTTCGCCGTCCGAGCGCATCCGTCGCCGCTTCGGCCATTTCCTTCACGCGGCCGAACTGGCCGGGCTGATCGTGATCGGTCTCGCGACCGCGTTCGCGATGACGCAGGAAGCGTGGAAGGTCGTGCTCGCGGGCGAGGTGTCGCTGACCGACCTGCTGCTGATGTTCCTCTATCTGGAAGTGCTCGCGATGAACGTGCGCTACCTGCGGCTCGGCCGGCTGCCCGTGCGGTTTCCGCTGTTCATTGCGATGACGTCGCTCGCGCGCGACCTGATCCTGCGCGGCGCGACCGACGGCCCCGAGCGGATGCTGATGACGACGTTCGGGATCGTGCTGCTCGCGGTGGGCGTGCTGATCCTGAGCTTCGGCCAGCATCGTTTTCCGGCCGACGTCGACGATGTCGAGGAGGACGCGCATGTGGGCCGGTGACGCGCGAACGATATGCACCATGTTTCTACAGGAGGGGCCGGATGAGCACGCATTCCGTCGCAACGAAGCAGGCGATCGATTTGCAGCACGCGTCGTCGGACGCGTACCGGCAGGCGCGCGACGCGCGTGACGCCGATCCGGCGCGCACACGTGCGCCGTCCGTCGTCGCGATGCAGCAGGCGGCCGCGCACGCGTATGTCGAGGCGGCCCGCGCGCGTGTCGAAGCCACAGGCATCTGAATGAACACCGGGTTGCCGTCGCGTAGCGCGATGTGCGCCGGCAGCATATGCCCATCTACACGAGAGAGGTGTCGCATGACCAAGCAACTGATCGTCGCCGTGTTCGGCAGCGTCGACACGGCCCGCCAGGCGGCGAACGATTTCGAGGCGCTGTCGGAAAAGAATGAAGGATTCCGCATCGAGAACGGCGTCGTCGTCGAAAAGGACGCGGCCGGCAAGCTCGCGGTGCTCGCCGCCGAATCGCGGCCGTTCAAGGGCGGCGTGATCGGCGCGATCGCGGGCGGCCTGCTCGGGATCCTCGCCGGGCCGCTCGGCGTGGTCACCGGCATGGCGGCCGGCGCGGGTGCCGGCATCCTCGCGGACGCGGCCGGCAACGCGCTGCTCGACGGCACGTTCGTCGAGACGGTGGCCGCGCGGCTCGTGCCCGGCAGCATCGCGATCGTTCTCGAGGCGAAGGAAGCCACGCCGTTCTCGGTCGACAACGTCGTGACGGGATTCGGCGGCAAGGTCTTCCGCCAGGCGCTCGGCTGAGCGCCGCCTTCCAACCGTTTCGGGAGAACCGCATGCGCATCGATCAATCGTACCGGCGCTTCGACATCGCGGCGACGCTGTCGCCGCTGCCCGGCAACCGCGCGATCGCGACCGTCGACGTGACGACCGACGATCCGGCCCGCATCGCCGATCTCGGCACCGGCTACTTCCTGCAGATCCGCAAGTGGGTCGAGTCGAACGACGTCGCGCAGCTGACGGTGGTGTTCGACGAGTGCAAGGTCGCGATCGACCACTACGCGGACAACGTCGACGACGCGTGAGTCCACGCATCGCCACGCCGTACGCGCATCGAGTCGTCGCCGGCTGCCGGCGATCGGAAATACAAAACGACTTGTGCCGGCGCAGCGCGGCGCCGCACCGGCGCGTTTGAATCTGTTCACCACGCCAACCGGATTTGGCGTTTGATCGCCAAACTGTCACTTACATTCGTCGAAATGACGCAGTAGGATGCCGATCCTTGTCTTGATGGGATCCGCATTGCTATCCGCCTTCAATTTCGGTAACGGACGAGGCTCGAACCGGGACGCCCGCGGCCGGGCACGGCTATCCGGCTTCGTGCATCGGCGCGGCCGGGACGCGCACGCGTCCCGGGCCGGTTCACCGCTGGCGGGGCGAGGCGGATGAAGCTCTACGAGAAATTTGCGAACGACATAGAGAGACTCATCCGGCAACGCGTGTATCGACACGGCGATCGTGTGCCGTCGGTGCGGCAGGCGAGCCAGCAGCACCGGATCAGCATCACGACCGTGCTGCATGCGTACCTGCTGCTCGAAAGCCGCGGGCTGCTGGAAAGCCGCCCGCAGTCGGGCTATTTCGTGAACCTGCGCCGCGACGACAGCCATGCGCCGGTGCGCGAGCTGCGGCCGTCGAAGCCGATCGCGATCTCGTCGTCGGTGGACGTGAGCCGGCTCGTGCTGTCGACGCTGCGCTCGATCGGCACCGACGACGCGGTGCCGCTCGGCTCGCCGTATCCGGACCCGAGCCTGTTTCCGTTCGAGAAGCTGAACCGCTACGCGTATGCGGCCGGCCGCGACAAGTCGCTGTGGGGCGTGACGGACGGGCTGCCGCCCGGCCATCCGCGGCTGATCCGGCAGATCGCGCGCCGCTACCTGGAAAACGGGATGTCGGTGGATCCGAACGAGATCATCGTGACGGTCGGCGCGACGGAGGCGATCAACCTGTGCCTGCAGGCGGTGGCGAAGCCGGGCGACACGATCGCGGTGGAGTCGCCGACGTTCTACGCGATGCTGCACGCGATCGAGCGGATGGGGATGAAGGCGATCGAGGTCGCGACGCATCCGGAATACGGGATCGACATCGCCGCGCTGGCCGCGATCGCGAAGTCGCAGCCGATCGCCGCATGCATGGTGATGCCGAACTTCCAGAACCCGCTCGGCTTTCAGATGCCCGACGAGCGCAAGCGCGAGCTGGTTGAGTTCGCAACCAAAGCGGACCTGCCGATCATCGAGAACGGCGTGTACAACGAACTGTACTTCGGCAACATGCATCCGAGCACGCTGAAGTCGTACGACCGCAACGACATCGTGCTGCATTGCTCGTCGTTCTCGAAAAGCCTGACGGCCGCGTACCGGATCGGCTGGGCATTGCCGGGCCGCTATCGCGAACAGGTCGAGAAGCTGAAATTCCTGAACACGCTTGCGACGCCTTCGTTGCCGCAACTGGCGATCGCGGAGTTTCTCGAACGCGACGGCTACGAGCATCACCTGAGGCGGATTCGCAAGGCATACGCGCAGCAGGCGAACCTGATGCGCGCGATGGTGTCGCGGTTCTTCCCGGAGGGCACGCGCATTTCGAGCCCGGCCGGCGGGTATGTGCTGTGGGTCGAACTGCCGGCGCAGGTCGACGCGATGCGGCTGTATCAACTCGCGCTGGAGCAGGGGATCACGATCGGCCCGGGCTACATGTTCTCGATCACGGACAGCTACCGGAACTTCATCCGGCTGAACTACAGTAGCCCGTGGTCGCCGGAGATCGAGCAGGCGGTCGTCGCCGTCGGCAAGCTCGCCGCATCCTGTATCGGCTGACCGCGGCCGCGGCCGCGGGCGCGTGCAACGACACGCAACCCGCGCGTCGTGTTGCGTCAGGTCAGCCGGTACGATTGCGCGCCCGTTCCCGCGAGCGTGCCGCCGTCGACGATCAGGTATTCGTTGCGGATCGGCTTGCCGTCGAACCAGCATTGCAGGATCTCCAGCGTGCCGGCCGCATAGCGCGCCTGCGCGGACAGCGACGTGCCCGAGATGTGCGGCGTCATTCCGTTGAACGGCATCGCGCGCCACGGATGGTCGGGCGGCGCCGGCTGCGGAAACCACACGTCGCCGCCGTAGCCCGCGAGATGGCCGGACGTAACGGCGCGCACGACCGCGTCGCGGTCGACCAGCTTCGCGCGCGCGGTATTGATCAGGTACGCGCCGCGCTTCATCCGCGCGATCATCGCCGCGTCGAACAGGTGCTCGGTCGACGGGTACAGCGGGATCTGCAGGTTCACGATATCGACGGCGCCGGCGAGCGACGCGGCATCGGCGTGATACGTGAGCGCGAGTTCCTGCTCGATCGCGGCGTCGAGCCGGTGCCGCTGCGTGTAGTGCAGATGCAGGCCGAACGGCTTCAGCCGGCGCAGCACCGCGAGACCGATGCGCCCCGCGCCGACCGTGCCGAAATGCATGCCTTCGACGTCATAGCTGCGCGACACGCAATCGGCGATGTTCCAGCCGCCTTGCTGCGCGATCGCATGCGACGGCAGATAGTTGCGCACCAGCGCGAGCGTCGCCATCACCACGTGTTCGGCCACGCTGATGCTGTTCGAGCCCGTGACTTCGGCGACGGTGACGTGCGCGCGCGCCGCGGCGTCGAGATCGACGTGATCCGAACCGATGCCGGCCGTCAGTGCGAGCTTCAGCTTCGGCGCGCGGGCGATCCGTTCGGCCGTCAGGTACGCGGGCCAGAACGGCTGCGAAATCACCACGTCCGCTTCGGGCAGCCGGCGCTCGAATTCGGAGTCGGGGCCGTCCTTGTCGCTCGTCACGATCAGCGTGTGACCGTGCGCTTCCATATAAGCGCGCAACCCGAGCGCGCCGGATACCGAGCCGACGAGTTCGCCGGGCCGGAAGCCGACGGGGCCGGCCGGCGTCGGCGCGGTTTGTCCGTCCGCGTATTGCGCGATGACCGGAATCGCGTCGCGTACGTAGCGCGGCGGATAGCCGTCGACGGGATCGGGGTAGAGCACGCACAGGACGGTGGCCATCGGCAGAACCTCTGGTGACGGAATGAAGGCGGAGCGGCACGCGAATTGCGCGGTCCGCGCGGAAGTACGCGCGGAAGTACGATGACGCGGCGGCCGCGTGCTGCGTCGCAACGTCGATGACGTTCTACGCCGGTCATGGATCGCGTACAAGCTACAGTCGGTGTTTGCGTGCGCTGCGGGGCGTCTGTACCTGTTCTTTTCATGAAGGACGCCGATAATGGGATCGTTACCTGACTCTGCGGGAGCGATGTCATGTCCGGAAGCGATTCCTCGTCTTCACACCCTGATCTCGCGCTGGGCATCGCGCTCGACGACATCGCCGACGGCGCGATGATCGAGGGCCATGTCGGCGACGCTGCGGTGCTGCTCGTGCGCCGCGCCGACGAACTGTTTGCCGTGGGCGCGCAATGCACGCACTACGGCGCGCCGCTGGCCGACGGCCTGCTGGTCGGCGACACGATCCGCTGCCCGTGGCACCACGCGGCGTTCTGCCTGCGCACCGGCGCGCGGCTGCGCGCGCCGGCGCTCGACGGGCTGCCGTGCTGGCGCGTCGAACGCCGCGACGGCCGCGCCGTCGTGCTCGATGCGCGGCCGGCCGCCGCGCCGCCGGCGCTGAATGCGGCCGGGTTGCCCGCATCGGTGGTGATCGTCGGCGGCGGCGCCGCTGCGATCGCGGCCGCCGTGACGCTGCGGCAGGAAGGTTATCCGCATCCCGTCACGCTGCTGAGCGCCGACCGCGATCCGCCGTACGACCGGCCGAATTTGTCGAAGGACTATCTCGCGGGCACGGCCGACGCCGACTGGCTGCCGCTGCGCGCGCCGTCGTTCTATACCGACCATCGAATCGACGTGCGGTGCGGCACGCGGGTCGCGCGGATCGATCCCGCGCAGCATGCGGTCGAGCTGGCCGACGGCAGCCGCGTCGGATACGGCGCGCTGCTGCTTGCAACGGGCGCCGAACCGAACCGGCTGACCGTGCCCGGTGCCGATCTGCCGCACGTGTGCGTGCTGCGCTCGCGCGCCGATTGCGACGCGCTGATCGGCAAGCTGAAAACGGCGCGCCGCTGCGTCGTGGTCGGCGCGAGCTTCATCGGGCTCGAAGCGGCCGCCGCGTTGCGCACGCGCGGGCTCGACGTGCATGTCGTCGAGCCCGATGCGCAACCGATGGCGCGCGTGCTTGGCGAAGCGCTCGGCGGCACGATCAAGGCGCTGCACGAATCGCACGGCGTCGTGTTCCATCTCGGCGCGACGCCCGCGCGGATCGCACCGGACAGCGTGACGCTGTCGACCGGCGACGTGCTGCCGGCCGATGTCGTGGTGGTCGGCATTGGCGTTCGTCCGAACGTTGCGCTCGCGCAGGACGCGGGGCTTGCGGTCGAGCGCGGCGTGACGGTCGACCGCTTCCTGCAGACGAGCGCGCCCGGCGTCTACGCGGCCGGCGACATCGCACGCTGGCCCGATCCGCTGACGGGCGAGCGCATTCGCGTCGAGCACTGGGTCGTCGCCGAGCGGCAGGGCAGCGTCGCGGCGCGCAACATGCTCGGGCTGCAGCGGCCGTTCGACGCGGTGCCGTTCTTCTGGAGCCAGCATTACGACATGACGGTCAACTATGTCGGGCATGCCGAGCAATGGGATCGCGTCGAGATCGACGGCGACCTCGGCGCGCACGACTGCTCGATCGCGTACTGGCGCGGCGACACGCGGCTCGCGGTCGCGACGATCGGCCGCGATCTCGACAGCCTGAAGGCGGAAGCGGCATTGGAGCGGCAGATTGCAGCCGCGTGACAGCGGCCCGGCTACACGATTCGAACCAGGAGGAAAAATGAATCCCGACGTCCGTGCACGTTTCGAAACCGAGTTCGCGCCGCGCATCGCGGCGCGTGTGCTCGGCCTGTACCGGCCCGGCGAAGTGAAGGTCGATGTCGTGCCGCACGACGGGCAGGGCAGTCCGACCTGCGTCGACGTGATCGGCCTCACGTCGACGGTCGGCTTGCCTAACCCGCTGAACGCGCGGCTCGCGTGGCGCGACGATGCGATCGACGATCTGCTGGCCGAGCCCGACCGCAGCCGCTTCGACCGTTATCTCGCGGCACTGCCGGTCACGATCGAACGATGGCAGATGGAGTTGCCGGTCGACTTCGGCACGCGGACCCAGCGCGACCGCGAGATCCTGATCGGCGATCTGGATTTCGATGCGTGATCGCGTCGTGCCGTTCGCGCAGGATGGGTGGCCGACGTACTGGCTGCTGGCGCGATGTCCGCCGATGAACCGATCGCCGTTACCGGTCGCGAGTCCTGATCATCACGCGCCCCTGGTCGATGCCGCCGCGCAGCGCTTCGTCGCACGTGAGCCATTCGGGCGTGACGAGTTCGGGTGCCGGCAGGTCCACCGTCGCGCCGTCGCGGAAGATCCGCACCTGCGCGACCCATGCGCCGTTTGCGTTGCGCGTCGCTTCGACGCGAATCTCGTGATCCATGAAGGTGTCGGTTGCTTGCATCGGTCGGGGCCCTCCGTCGGTCGTGAACGACGATCCAGCGGCGCTGCGTCGCGCGATCGCGGGCATGCGGCCGCGCGCGCCGCCAAGCGCGGTGCGTCGATCGTAGCAGCATGGCGCGCGCCGCGCACCGGAAACGCACCGGAACCTGGTTTCGATATGACAAGCGATACGGGAGCGAACCTGTGGCCTTCGACCTGACCTTCTCCATCAAGGTGTTCGCGGCGCTGTTCGCGATCATGAACCCGATCGCGAACATCCCGGTGTTCCTGTCGCTGACGGAGGGCGCGGCGGACGGCATGCGCCGCAAGGTCGCGCTGACGGCCACGATCGGCGTGACGATCGGCTGCATCGTGTCGGCCGTCGCGGGCGGCGCGATCCTCCACGTGTTCGGCCTGACGATCGACGATTTCCGGCTCGCGGGCGGGCTGCTGGTGCTGCTGATCGCGCTGTCGATGCTGCACGGCGCGCCGAGCCGCCAGCATTCGCCGGGCGACGACGAAGGCGGCGATCCGGCAGCGGCCGACAGCGTCGCGATCTATCCGCTGACGATTCCGCTGCTGGTCGGTCCCGGCACGATCGCGACGATGATCGTGCTCGGGCACGGCGCGTTCTCGACCGGACAGGAACTCGCGTTCGCGCTCGGGCTCGCCGCGTTTCTCGTGCTGCTGGCGGTGGCGTTGCTGTCGGCGCCGCTGATCGGCCATTACCTGTCGCCGCGCGTGACGGCCGTCACGCAGCGCCTGATGGGGATGATTCTCGCGGCGATCGCGATGCAGATGATCGTCGCGAGCCTGAAGGCCGCGTTCGGGACGATGCATTGAAGGCGACACCCGACTCGAAGCAAACGCGCCGCTGTCTGACTCGACGCCAGCGCCGTGGCCCGGGCTCGCGCCTTGCTCGATCGACTCGACGGTCAGGTTTTCCGTCCCGCTTTCGACAATGAGGGGCACGTATGAAAGCAGTCGTGTTTCTCGGCAGCGGCGACATTCGCATCGATGCGGTGCCCGACCCGGATATCGCCGATATGGCCGATGCGGTCGCGCGCGAACCGGGCCGGATGAAGGTGCAGCTCGAACCCTGACGTATGTGAACCGGAACGAGGAGCGATGCGATGGACGATCGATACGACAACTGCATGGCCGAGTGCGACGCGTGTGCGCACGCGTGCGATGCGTGTTTGGCCGCGTGCCTCGCCGAACCCGACGGGCACGCGCTGGCGGCCTGCATCGCGCTCGATATCGAATGCGCTCAGCTGTGCCGCTTCGCGTCGGGCGCGATGGCGCGCCGCAGTGTGCTCGTGCCGAGCGTGTGCGCACTGTGTGCGCAGGCATGCGACCTGTGCGCGACCGAATGCCTGCTGCATGCGCACGATCATTGCCGCAACTGCGCGCTCGCGTGCGAAACGTGCGCGGCGATGTGCCGCGCGATGGCGTGAGCATGCGCTGCCGCGCTCACTGATTCGGTGCGCCCGGCGGCGGGGCTGCGCTCGCGCTGGCGGTGGCGATGGTGGCGGCGCCCGCGTCACCGGGGTTCGGCGCCGCCGCGCCGTTCACCGCGCTGCGCTCGTGCTCGGGCAGCAGCGCGAGACGGTTGTACAGCGTCTTCAGGCTGATGCCGAGCGCTTTCGCGGTGCGCGGCTTGTCGCCGTTGAAATGCCGCAGCGACGCGGCGATGAAGCGCTGCTGCGTGTGCGCGAGGGTCGTGCCGATATGCAGCGTCATCGCGTTGTGGCGCACTTCCTCGTGCGGCGGCTGGCGGCGCGGCAGTTGCAGGTCGATCTGCTCGTCCGCGAGGATGAACGCACGCTCGAGCGCATTGCGCAGTTCGCGCACGTTGCCGGGCCACGTATACGTGCGCAGCGCCTTCATCGCCTGCATCGACAGGCGCTTTCTCGTGCGGTGCCGCGCATTCAGCCGCTCGACGATCTGCAGTGCGATATCGCCGACGTCGTCCTCGCGCTGCCTGAGCGGGGGCACGTGCAGCGCGATCATCGCGATCCGGTAGAACAGGTCTTCGCGCAGCCGGCCGCTGCGCACGGCCTCGACGGGATCGTGATGCGTGGCCGCGACGATCCGCACGTCGAGCGGAATCGATTCGTGGCCGCCGACGCGCACGATCGTGTTCGATTCGAGCGTGCGCAGCAGCTTGACCTGCAATTCGCCCGGCATTTCCGCGATCTCGTCGAGGAACAGCGTGCCGCCGCACGCGGCTTCGAACATGCCCACATGCTGCGCGACCGCGCCGGTGAAGCTGCCTTTTTCGTGACCGAACAGATGCGATTCCGCGATGTCGGGCGCGATCGCGCCGCAGTTGACGGGGACGAACGGCCCGCGCCGCCGCGGGCTCAGGTCGTGCAGGAGACGCGCGACGATGTCCTTGCCGGCGCCGCTTTCCCCGACGATCAGCACGCTGGCGTGCGTGGTCGCGACGCGCGACACCTTCAGTAAAAGGGCCTGGATCGTGCGCGAGCGACCAAAGAGCCGCGCGCTGTCATCGCCGGTTTTCGCCATGGCGCGATATCGAATCAGGAAGATTTGACCGAATATTGTCGAGGTCTGATGAAAAAACGACGTGGCATGCGTCGTTTTCCTGTACGGAGCTTACCTTTTATACCAACGGCGCGACATTGAATCTGGCAATGCGAGCCGCCGTGGCAGATAGATTTATTCGATGAGCGACGAATGCGCGACCGGGGTCTTCTATACTTCGAAGCAGCGTTTTTCATTGCAGGACGGCCGGTCCGCTCATTGGTATGCAGTGCGGAAGGTGTCGCCGTGTGCCGGCCGCGCGTGCTGCGCCGCACATCCGTCGCGGTTCCGGCCGGTGCCCGCGCCGGGCCGCCTCACAAGGAGCCTCGATGCCCTATGTCCTGATCGTCGAAGACGATGCCGATACGCGCACGATGCTCGCGACGCTCGCACGCACGCAGCAGCTCGCATGCGATACGGCCGCGACGCTCGAAGAAGCGCGCACGCTCGTCACGACGCATACCCCCGATCTCGTGTTGTGCGATCTCGTGCTGCCGGACGGCAACGGCATGGATCTGTTCGACGCATTGCCGAAACGCTCGCACTGCGAAATGGTGTTGACCACCGGCCACGCGAGCCTCGAAACCGCGATCGACGCACTGCGGCGCGGCGCGACCGACTATCTCGTGAAGCCGCTGAACATGCAGCGGCTGAACAGCATCTTCGCGCGCGTGCCGCGCACGACCGCGCTGCACGAAGAGATTGCCGAGCTGCGCTCGGAGCTGAAGCGCCTCGGGCGTTTCGGCCGCATGCTCGGCAGCTCGCCCGCGATGCAGGCCGTCTACGATGCGATCGGCCGCGTCGCGCGCACCGAGGCGTCGGTGCTGCTGACGGGCGAATCGGGCACCGGCAAGGAACTGGCCGCGCAGACGGTGCACGACCTGAGCCTGCGCCGCCGCGGCCCGTTTCTCGCGGTGAACTGCGGCGCGATCGCCGCGAACCTGGTCGAGAGCGAGATGTTCGGCCACGACCGCGGCAGCTTCACGGGCGCCGAGCGCCAGCACAAGGGCTTCTTCGAACGCGCGGACGGCGGCACGCTGTTTCTCGACGAGATCACCGAGATGCCGGTCGAATCGCAGGTCAAGCTGCTGCGCGTGCTGGAGACGGGGCGGCTTACGCGGCTCGGCTCGACGCGCGAGATCGACGTCGACGTGCGCATCGTCGCCGCGACGAACCGCGATCCGGAAGCCGCGATGGCGGACGGCAAGCTGCGGCCCGACCTGTTTCACCGGATCAACGTGTTTCCGATTCCGTTGCCGCCGCTGCGCGAGCGCGGCGACGACATCCCGATGCTCGCCGACGCGTTCCTGCAGCATTTCAACGAAGAGAGCGGCCGGCATCTGCGCTTCGCGCCGGCCGCGCGCGAAGCGCTGAAGACCCACGAATGGCCCGGCAACGTGCGCGAACTGCGCAACTTCGTGCAGCGCGCGAGCATCTTCAGCGATGCGGACGTGATCGACACGCTGCCGCCGCCGATCATGGAAGAGCTGTCGAACATGGTCGATTCGCACGAGGATCGCGTGACCGTGCCGTTCGGCACGCCGCTCGAGGAAGTCGACCGGCGGCTGATCCTCGGCACGATCGCGCAATGCGGTGGCGTGAAGGCGCAGGCGGCCGAAGTGCTCGACGTCAGCCTGAAGACGATCTACAACCGGCTGGCGCAACTGGAAGACGAAGCGGACAAGCCGGATTCCTGATGCAGCCGCGACCACGCTCGTGCACCCGTTCCCGCGTGGCGTCGCGCATCGCCGTCGCGCGGCAGGAGCGTACCCGATGATCGACTTCTCGCGCATGCGCGCCGGGAATTACGCAACGGCCGTGATGCTGGTCGCGATCGCGACCGTGCTGCAGGCGCTTGCGATCCGCTTCGGCGGCGTGAACCTGTCGCTCGTCCTCTACTACCCGCTGCTCGCATGCGCCGCATGGGCCACCTCGTTCCTGTTCGGGATGGCCGCGACCGTGGTCAGCGGCATGCTCGTGTGGACGCTGTTCCTGTCCGATCCGGCTGCCTACACGGAGCCGCTGGCCGAGCGGCTCGTCCGGCTCGCGACGTTCGTGCTGGTCGGTGCGCTCGTATGCGCGATTGCGTCGATGCTGCGGCACGCGCGATTCGCGAACGACGACGCGCGCCGGCGCGAAGCGGCCACGCATCGGCGGCTCGAAACCGTGCTGCAGGCGTTGCCGCATGGTGTGATCGCAACCGATACGAACGGACGGCTCACCTACATGAACGCGGCCGCGGCCGCACTCGTCGGCTGCGCGCCGGCCGATGCGACGGGGCGCGCCGCGCGCGACGTGCTGCGGGTGTTCGACCGCGCCGGCCGCCGCGTGCCGGCGACGCCGCTCGATCGCGCGCTCGGCGGCGCGGGCGTCGTGTCCGACCAGCACTGGCTGCATGCGGACGGCCGCGAGCCGGTGCCGATCGTCGAGGTCGCGTCGCCGATCGCCGATGTCGATGGCAACATCGACGGCGCGGTGCTGCTGTTGCGCGATGCCGGCGCGGATCGTTCGCGCGTCGACGCGTCGCGGCTGCAGCGCGCGGTTGTCGACGCATCGCCGGACGCGATCGTCGGCGTCGATGCCGACGGCCGCATCGTCAGCTGGAACCCGGCCGCGCAGCGCCTGTTCGGCTATGACGAAGGCGATGCGCTCGGGCGCGCGTTCGAATCGCTGGTCGCGATGCGCTGGCTGAAACGCAGGCCGTTCGCCGAATTGTTCGACGATATGCGCGAAGCGGTCGGGCCGATCGACCTGCTGTGCGTGCGACGCGATGGCCGGCGCTTTCGTGCGACGGCGGCGGCGGGCCCGGTGAGCGGCGACGCGCGTGCGTGCGTCGCGCTGTCGCTGACATTGCGCGAAACCGGCGCGCAGCGCCTGCGCGACCTGCGCACGCTGCGCTCGCTGCAGCGCGCGCGCCATGCGCGCGACCAGGCCGATACGTCGAACCGCCTGAAGGACGAGCTGCTTGCGACGGTATCGCACGAATTGCGCACGCCGCTGAACGTGATCTACGGCTGGGTCGAGGTGCTGCGCAACTCGGGCGACGACGCGCTGCAGCAGCAGGCGATCGACGCGATCGACCGCAGCGCCCGCTCGCTCACGCGGATGGTCGGCGACATCCTCGACGCATCGTCGCTCGCGACCGGCAAGCTGCAGCTCGACGCGATGCCGGTGGATGTCGTGCGGCTGTTCTCCGACTCGGTCGGCGCGTTCCAGACGGCCGCGTCGTCGGCCGGTATCGTGCTCGAGTTCGAATGCACGGCGGCCACCTGCATCGTGTCGGGCGATGCCGAGCGGCTGCGGCAGATGCTGTCGAATCTCGTGTCGAACGCGCTCAAGTTCACGCCGAGCGGCGGCGCCGTGACGGTCGCGCTGGCGCGTGTCGATACGCGCGTGGTGCTGACCGTGTCCGACACGGGGCAGGGTATCGCCGCGGAGTTCGCGCCGTTCGTGTTCGACATGTTCCGCCGCGCGGACGATTCGCCCGCGTCGTCGCGGCGCGGCCTCGGGCTCGGCCTGTCGATCGTGCGGCATATCGTCGAACTGCACGGCGGCAGCGTGGCCGTCGAGAGCGCGGGCCGCAATCGCGGCGCGACGTTTACGGTGACGCTGCCGGCCGGCTGGCAGCCGATGGGCGCGATGGCCTGGGGGATCGCGCAGGCGGATGGCCGTCACGAGCCGCCTTTGCTGGATGCGCAGCGCATCCTGATCGTCGACGACGATGCAACGACGCGCGCGAGCCTGACCGCCGCGCTGACCACGTTCGGCGCGACTGTCGCGATCGCATCGTCGGGCCGGGAAGCGCTCGCGGTGGCCGCCGACATGCGGCCGACCGTCGTGCTGTCCGATCTCGCGATGCCGGACGGCGACGGCTTCTGGCTGCTCGATGCGTTGCGGCGCAGCGCGATGAACGGCGGCGGGCTGTCCGACCTGCGCGTGCTGGCCGTGACCGCGCACGCGGGCCTCGCCGACGAACGCCGCGCGCTCGAAGCGGGGTTCGAAGGTTATCTGTGCAAGCCCGTCGACGTGCGGGAACTGGCGCGCAAGATTGCGCAGGTAACGAAGCGCACCGGCTGACGCCGCGCATCCGGTAGCGCGCCGTCGTGCCGAGGGTTCCGCGGGTATCTCCTTTCCCGCGCCGGTGCGCGTTCGCCGATCGATGCGATTCCCTCATGATGCCGCCCGATGCGGGCTGGCGCGTCGACGCGCGCCCGTTACCCGCCCGTTATCCACCCGTTACCCATCGCCCGGCAATCGTCATGCCCGGCGGATGCGCGCCGAAAAAATTACAACGCATTGGATGAAAGCACCTCCCCAAGGCGCCACGCGCGTGCACGCGGCGCCGGCGCCGCGGCACGCGCCTTGCGCGGGTGACACGTGCCCGCCGGCCATGCCGGCCCGACGAAAGGAGGTCACGATGAGGATATTCCCGCTGCAAGCCCGGTCACCGCGATCGGGTCGTCATCCCGCAAAGCGCATCGGCATGGCCGTCGCGATTGCCGCGGCCACGGCCTGCGCAATGGTCGCGCCGAACGTGCTCGCCGCCGGCGACGACAGCGCCGCGTCGTCGTCGTCGCATTCGACGACCGGCACAAAGATCCGCGACGCGACGATCACGACCAAGGCGAAGGCCGAGCTCATCGGCACGAGCGGCCTGACGGCCGGCGACATCCATGTGAAGACGCGGCGCGGCATCGTGACGCTCACCGGCAGCGTGCCCGACGAGCAGCAGCGTACGCAGGCCGTCGGCGTCGTGAAGCAGCTCGACGGCGTGCGGAGCGTGCGCGATCAGCTGACCATCCGGCCCAAGTGACGTCGGCGCCGTAACAGGAGTCCAGTCATGAACTGCATGCTCAAACCGGTCGGCGAGCAGACGATCGTGATTACCGGCGCGACGAGCGGCATCGGCCTCGTCACCGCGCGCAAGGCGGCACGGCGCGGCGCGAAGCTCGTGCTGTTCGCACGCAACCAGGAGGCGCTGAACACGCTGTGCGACGAAATCCGCCAGCACGGCGGCCTCGCGGTGCCGGTCGCCGGCGACGTCGGCAACATCGAGGATCTGCAGCGCGCGGCCGCGGCCGCGGTCGATACATATGGTGGTTTCGATACGTGGATCAACAACGCGGGCGTGTCGATCTTCGGCACGGCGGCCGCCGTGCCGCTCGAGGATCAGCGGCGGCTGTTCGATACCAACTACTGGGGCGTCGTGCACGGGTCGCTCGTCGCGGCCGACCATTTCCGGCGCAAGAGCGATTTCCACGGCGGCGCGATCATCAACATGGGCAGCGAGGCGTCCGACGCGCCGGTGCCGATGCAAAGCGCCTACGTCGCGTCGAAGCACGCGGTGAAGGGCTTCACCGATTCGCTGCGGCTCGAGATGGAAGCGGACCACCTGCCCGTATCCGTCACGCTGATCAAGCCGGCCGCGATCGATACGATGTTCGTGATGCACGCGAAGAACTACATGAACGTCGAAGCGAAGCTGCCGCCGCCGATCTACGACCCCACCCTCGTCGCCGACGCGATCCTGTTCGCGGCCGCGCACGCGCGCCGCACGCTGTTCGTCGGCGGCGCCGCGAAATTCGCGTCGGCGAGCGCGTACCACGCGCCGCGCCTGTTCGATCGCGTCGCGGCCACGCTGTTCTCGCGCGGCCAGCGCACGGTGCGGCCCGCGCGGCCGCGCGACGACAACGCGCTGTACGAGTCGCGTCACGCGCTGCACGAGCGCGAAGGCATGGACGGGCCGGTGCTGCGCGGTTGCGCGTACAACACGGTGGTGCAGCGGCCGAAGGTCGCGGGTGCGGTCGCGCTCGGCGCGGCGCTCGTGGTCGCCGCGCTCGCGCGTTCGCGACGCGCTTCCGCGTGAGCCGAGCCCGGCATTTTTCCGAAGGAGGCTTCGATGACATCCCGATTGCACACCGGCCACGAACTCAGCCGCTCGCGTTCGCACGAAGGCGAGCGCGCGGTGCAGGACCGCGACAAGGGCGGCCACCAGACCGGGCACGGCAAGGCGCCGGGCCCGGTCGACATCCGGAAGACGCTGAAGGGGCTCGACTATCCGGCGAGCAAGGCGGACGTCGTCCAGTGCGCGGAGCGCGCGCATGCGGACCGCGGCGTGATCGACCTGCTCACGCGCATTCCCGATCGCGAATACGGCACGCCGGCGTCCGTGTCGAAGGAACTCGGGCGGCTGATGTAAGCGCCGCCGTGTCGCGCCGCCCACGCGGCGCACCGTCACGAGGAGCACGAACATGGCGATGATCGTCGCAGGCCGCTTCACGACGTTCGATGAAGCGGAAGGCGGGGCGCGCTACCTGTACGAACGCGCGTTCGGCCCGGACGACGTGTCGATCTTCTTCCTGAACCCGGGCGGCCAGCATGCGCGCTTTCCGATCGGCGGCGACGTATATGCCGACTCGGCGGCGAAGCCGGGCGGCCGCGGCGCGATGATCGGCGCGATGCGCGGGTTGCTGATCGGCGTCGTCGCGGGGCTGGCCGCTTACGCACTCGGCGTGCGCGAGTGGTTCGTGCCGGCCGCCGGCGCGCTGGCCGGCGCGTATCTCGGCGCGCTGGGCGGCGCGCTCGGCCGGATGCGCGGCGAGCGCGTCGAAGGCAAGGGCGCGCTCGCGCACAGCGACACCGGCGTGATCCTGGCCGCGCGCGTGACGCCCGATACCGCGAACACGGCGGAGGACGTGCTGCGCGCGACCGGCGCGATGTCGATCGAGCGCGTCGAAGGCGACTGGCAGGACGGCGAATGGCGCGACTTCGATCCGGTGCGCCGGCCGGACGCCGCCGCGTCGGGGAGCCGGACGAACTGATCGGCTGCAACGCGCCGCCCGCGTCCGGTCGCGCGAGGGCACGCGAGGGCGGGACGGGCCGGATATCGCGCCCGAACGGCGGTTCGATCGGCGGCGGCTGGCGGTTGTCGATCCCGGCCGCCCCCAAGCAAGGAGAAGACGGATGAAGCACTTCAACTGGACGATCGCAGCGCTCGCCGCGCTCGCGCTCGCTGTCCCGGGCCTCGCGCATGCGCAGATGCCGGGCGGGCCGCCCGCGTCGAATTCGCGCGCGCCGGGCGGCATGATCGACCCGTCGTCGGGCGCGGGCGATGCGCGGATCGCGAAGGCGCCGCAGGGCGGCGACGCGGAATTCATCGACAAGGCCGCGATCGCCGGCAAGGCCGAGGTGCAGGCGAGCCAGCTTGCGCTGAAGCAGGCGCAGTCGCCGGACGTGCGCGCGTTCGCGCAGCGCATGGTGGCCGATCACGGCAAGGCGAACGCGCGGCTGAACGAGATTGCCGCGCGCAAGGGCATGAAGCCGCAGGCCGATCAGATCGTGGACCCGGACGTCGAGGCGCTGCGCGGCAAGAGCGGCCACGATTTCGACGTCGCGTACGTCGCGGCGGCCGGCCCCGATGCGCATCGCAAGGCCGTCGCGCTGTTCGAACGCGAGGCGCGCGAGGGCGGGGACGCCGAACTGCGCGCGTTCGCGAGCGCCGCGCTGCCGACGCTCAGGCATCACCTGAGCCTGGCGCAGGCGCTCGAGCGCAAGGTGGGCGCGCAATGACGCGTGCCCGTTCAACCCCGGGCCGCATGTGCGGCCCGTATCCTGGAGACATTCATGGCACACCGGCAACAGAAGCACGAAGGCATCCGCGAACTGCTTTGTCAGGCGTATGAAACCGAGCTTGGCGGCGCGAAGATCTACGAGGCTGCGCTGCAGTGCGCGACCGACGAGGATTTGCACAAGGAATGGGAGAAGTACCACCGCGAGACGATCCATCACCAGGAGGTGCTGCGCAAGGTGTTCGATACGCTCGGCATGGATCCCGACGCGCAGTCGCCCGGGCGCAGCGCGGTGGCGGCCACCGGGAAGTCGCTCGTCCACGTGATCGAGCAGGCGCGCAAGCAGGCCGATCCGGCCGTCGCGCAGATCGTCGCGGCCGAATGCGTGGTGCTCGCCGAGACCAAGGACCACCTGAACTGGGAGCTGATCGGCTATGCGGCCGACCAGTTGTCGGGCGATGCCGCGAAGGTGCTGAAGGGCGCGCACGACGAGGTCGAGGCCGACGAGGATCACCACCTGTACCACACGCGCGGCTGGGCACGCGAGATGTGGATCGAGTCGATGGGCTTCAAGGCCGTGCTGCCGCCGCCGGAGGAGGTGAAGAAGGTCGAATCGGCGGCCGATGCGGCGCGTGCCGAACGCTCGCGCGGCAAGATGATGTAACGGGAGCGGCGGCCGGGCAGCGGCGGATTGCCGGCGGCCCGGCTGCCATCACGTGCCATCACGTTGTGGGCGCAACGATTCGCTCGAACCGGATCACGTCAGCATGCCGACGACCATCCACCGAATGTTGAAGCCGAACTGGCTGCCCGCCTGTGCGTAGACGGCGACGTTGCTCGGGGCGGCGGCGGATGCGCCCGCGAGCAGGCCCGGGCCGAGCCGCCGGTACCGCGGCTTCGCGGCCGCAGGC
>NZ_JBNCAB010000107.1:0-21108 GCF_049805555.1 Burkholderia sp. DN3021
CCCAGTTAAAGTCGCGCGGAATATTCCGCAAACGTTTTCGGAGAATTAATTGACCGCGAGCACGGCTATTTCCGATACACCCCCGCGCGCGAGCCCGTCGAGCGGCGCACGGTAATCCGCGAGCGCTAGCGTCGCATCGAACGGCGGCATCGCGGTGCGGCACGCGTCGCAGCGGTACGCGGTCGTGCGGCCGGCGCCGCTGTGCCCGCCACGGAGCGGGCGCGAACGCGGTTGGCCGACGCCCAGCGGCAGCGCGCAGACGTCGCAGCGCAGCCGCGCTTCATTCCAGTACGCGGCGTCGCAAGCAATGCAAATCACGGTATGTGACAAATTGCCGCACAGTGCGCAGCGATTCGGCAGCGCGACCGCGGCGACGCGCGCAGCCAGCGCGCGAACCTGCGACAAAACGACGCGCATCGTGCGCGGAGCGGAACTGCGGATCATTGCGAACACTCCTGGCGGCCCCGTCTCGATGAAGCCTGCGGGGCGAGCGAGTATACTTCGGGCTCTTCGCCAGTGTGCCCGACATGTCCCCAGCTTCGACTTCAACCGGCCGTCCGGCCAATGACGCCAGGCGCCTGCGGCGGATCTTCGATCGCCGTGCCGCCACGTTCGACGCGGTCGCGTTCCTGCCGCGCGAGATCGCGCAGCGGATGAACGAGCGTCTCGAATACATCAAGGTGAGCCCCACGGCCGTGCTCGATGCGGGCTGCGGCCCGGGCGACGATCTGCCGGCGCTGCGCGCGCGCTTTCCTGAAGCGCCCGTATTCGGCGTCGACCTGTCCGGCGCGATGCTTGCGCGGGCCGGTCAGCGCGAGGTCGAACAGACGAGCTGGCGCCGCTGGCTGCCGGCCTCGCTCGGCCGGGCGCTGGGCCAGCGCGGCCCGCGCGTCGCGCAGGCCGACTTCGCCGCGCTGCCGTTCCCGGGCGGCGCGTTCGACCTGATCTGGTCGAATCTCGCGCTCCACTGGCATTCGCGCCCCGACGCCGTGCTGCCTGAATGGCAGCGCGTGCTGCGCGTGAACGGGCTGCTGATGTTCAGCACGCTCGGCCCCGACACGCTGCGCGAGCTGCGCGCAGCCTGCACGGACGCCGAAGCGGCGCTCGGCATCGCACAGCCCGCCGCGCGCGTGATCGATTTCGTCGACATGCACGACCTCGGCGACATGCTCGTCGAGAGCGGCTTCGAGATTCCCGTGATGGACCAGGAAGTGCTGACCGTCACGTACAAATCCCCCGATTCCCTGCTGGCCGACGTGCGCCGCTGGGGCGCCTATCCGTTCGAGCGGGCGGCGCCGCAGCGTGCGACGCGACGCTTTCGCGCGGCGCTCGGCGACGCGCTGGAAGCGCGCCGGCGCGCGGACGGCACGATTGCGCTGACCTTCGAGGTGATCTACGGCCACGCATGGAAGGCCGTGCCGCGCACGACCGCCGAAGGGCACGGGATCGTGCGCATCGAGGACATCGGAAAGGGGCGTCCGAAGAATCGGTAAAGCGGTAAAGAGGGGTTTTGTTATGTCCGAAATTAGCGGTGCAAAGCGGGGTCGAATTGGCGCCCAAAATGGCCGGAAAGCTTGTCGCGCTTGGCTTGGCGGGCGATAGGCGCTTGCTTGTGGATGCCATTGAACCCGCCTATAATGCGTCAGCTTGTCGTCCCGGGGTCCCCGCAATACGGGGCGACGAGTCCGATGCAGGCATGCATCGCATGCCATTCGCGTGAGGCGGCGATGGAAGCAGCGAGGGTTTTGGCGGAGACGACGAACGGCGAGCCGGTCCTCGAAGACTGGCTCATGAAACGCAACTGTTCGGCGTCGCCGCGCCAGTTCGTGCTGTTTTACGCGTCGCTCGCGGGCTTCTCGCTGGTGATCGCGACGTTGCTGATGTGGCGGGGGGCTTGGCTCGTCATGCCCTTCACCGGAATCGAGTTGCTGGCTGTGGGTGTCGCATTCGCGATCTATGCTCGCCATGCGGTCGATTACGAACGCATCAGGCTGTTCCCGCACCGGCTCGTGATCGAGCGGATGGATGCGGAGCGGCTCACGCAGATCGAATTCAACCCGCGCTGGGTGCGGGTCGAGCCGGGCGCGACGCCACGCGATCCGATTCGGCTGGTATCGCGCGGGCAGACCGTCGTAATCGGGCAGCATCTCGCGCAGTACAAGCGTGCGCAGTTCGCCGACGAACTGCGCATGTCGCTCAGGCGCTGCGGCTGACGAGGCGCGGGCACCGGCCGGGAACAGGCCGGCGGCTTGCGACGGGGGAGGGTTTGAATGGAAATTTTGGGTAAGGATGCTATGAAAACAATCAAGCGAGCCCTCACGGGCGTGCTGGCATGCAGCGGATTGCTCTTTGCCGGTGCCGCCCTGGCGGTCGGTGATAGCCCGGGCGGCCCCCGCGTCAACGAGATCAACTTTCAGCCGCCGGTCACGAAAATCGCCGAGGAGCTCTACGATCTCCACACGATGATGCTGATCCTGTGTACGGTGATCTTCGTCGGCGTGTTCGGCGTGATGTTCTATTCGATCTTCGCGCACCGCAAATCCAAAGGCCACAAGGCCGCCAATTTCCATGAAAGCACGACCGTCGAGATCATCTGGACGATCGTGCCGTTCGTCATCGTCGTGCTGATGGCGCTGCCGGCGACGAAGGCCGTCGTCGCGATGAAGGACACGACCAACGCCGATCTCACGATCAAGGTCACCGGCTACCAGTGGAAGTGGGGCTACGACTACGTGAAGGGCCCGGGCGAGGGCATCGGCTTCCTGTCGACGCTGACCACCCCGCGCGACGAAGTGATGGGCAAGAAGCCGATCACCGACACCTATCTGCAGGAAGTCGACAACCCGCTCGTCGTGCCGGTCAACAAGAAGATCCGCATCATCACGACCGCGAACGACGTCGTCCACTCGTGGTACGTGCCCGCGTTCGGCGTGAAGCAGGATGCGATTCCCGGCTTCGTGCGCGACACGTGGTTCAAGGCCGACAAGGTCGGTACCTTCCGCGGTTTCTGTACCGAGCTGTGCGGCAAGGAACACGCGTACATGCCGGTCGTGGTCGAAGTTCTGTCGGAAGACGACTACGCGAAGTGGGTCACCGCGCAGAAGGCCAAGCTGGCCGGCGCGGCGGTCGATCCGAACAAGGTCTACACGATGGCCGAACTCGTCGCGCACGGCGAGGAAGTCTACAAGGCGAACTGCGCGGCCTGCCACCAGGTGAGCGGCAAGGGCCTCGGCGCATTCCCGGCGATGGACGGCAGCCCGATCGTGAACGGCCCGATCGCCGGCCACGTCGAGCGCGTGCTGAACGGCAAGGGCGCGATGCCGTCGTGGGCGTCGCTGTCGGACCTCGACATCGCATCGGTCGTCACGTACGAGCGTAATTCGTGGGGCAACCACAAGAACGACCTGCTGCAGCCGAAGCAAGTGGCTGACGCGCGCAACGGCAAGATGCCGGAAGACACGGCAGGCGCAGCGGCGCCGGCCGAAGCGGCTTCGGCACCGGCGCAAGCCGCGTCGGGCGCAGCCGAGCAACCGGCGGCAGCGTCGGCAGCGGCATCGGCCGCGTTGTCGACGATCTACTTCGAGACGGGCAAGAGCGTGCTGCCGGCCGACGCGAAAGCGGCGATCGCCGCCGCGGCCGACTATGCGAAGGCACATCCGGACGCGAAGCTCGCGCTGTCGGGTTTCACCGACAAGACGGGCTCGGCCGACGCGAACGCCGAACTGGCGAAGCACCGCGCACAAGCCGTGCGCGACGCGCTGAAGGCAGCAGGCGTGGCGGAAGACCACATCATCATGAAAAAGCCGGAAACGATCACGGGCGGGGCTGACGCTAAGGAAGCCCGGCGTGTCGAGATCGGTCCGGCGGCTTGACGTGTCGCTGAGTTAGTCGACGTATTCGCATTAGGAGATTCTCATGTCTAGCATCGGGCACGACGTAGCCGCGGACCACGCGCACGACGACCACGCGCACGAAACCCCGCATGGCTGGCGGCGCTGGCTGTTCGCCACCAACCACAAGGACATCGGTACGCTGTACCTGCTGTTCTCGTTCATCATGTTCCTGTCGGGCGGCGTGATGGCGCTCGGCATTCGTGCCGAACTGTTCGAGCCGGGCCTGCAGATCATGCGTCCGGAGTTCTTCAACGAACTCACGACGATGCACGGCCTGATCATGGTGTTCGGCGCGATCATGCCGGCGTTCGTCGGCTTTGCGAACTGGATGATTCCGCTGCAGATCGGCGCGTCCGACATGGCGTTCGCGCGGATGAACAACTTCAGCTTCTGGCTGCTGCCGGTCGCGGCAGTGCTGCTGGTCGGCTCGTTCTTCGCGCCGGGCGGCGCGACGGCCGCCGGCTGGACGCTGTACGCACCGCTGTCGACGCAGATGGGCCCGGGCATGGACTTCGCGATCTTCGCGGTCCACATCATGGGCGCGTCGTCGATCATGGGCGGGATCAACATCGTCGTGACGATCCTGAACATGCGCGCGCCGGGCATGACGCTGATGAAGATGCCGATGTTCGCGTGGACGTGGCTGATCACGGCCTACCTGCTGATCGCCGTGATGCCGGTTCTGGCAGGCGCGATCACGATGGTGCTGTTCGACCGTCACTTCGGCACGTCGTTCTTCAACGCGGCAGGCGGCGGCGACCCGGTGATGTACCAGCACATCTTCTGGTTCTTCGGCCACCCCGAGGTGTACATCATGATTCTGCCGGCGTTCGGGATCGTGTCGCAGGTGATCCCGGCGTTCGCACGCAAGACGCTGTTCGGCTATAGCTCGATGGTGTACGCGACGGCTTCGATCGCGATCCTGTCGTTCATGGTCTGGGCGCACCACATGTTCGCCACGGGCATGCCGGTCACCGGCCAGCTGTTCTTCATGTACGCGACGATGCTGATCGCCGTGCCGACGGGCGTGAAGGTGTTCAACTGGCTCGCGACGATGTGGCGCGGCTCGATGACCTTCGAAACCCCGATGCTGTTCGCGATCGGCTTCCTGTTCGTGTTCACGTTCGGCGGCCTGACGGGCCTGATGCTCGCGATGGCGCCGCTCGACATCCAGTATCACGGCACCTACTTCGTGGTGGCGCATTTCCACTACGTGCTGGTGGCCGGCTCGCTGTTCGCGCTGTTCTCGGGCTGGTACTACTGGGCGCCGAAGTGGACGGGCTGGATGTACAACGAGACGCGCGGCAAGATCCACTTCTGGGCGTCGATGATCTTCTTCAACCTGACGTTCTTCCCGATGCACTTCGTCGGCCTCGCGGGCATGCCGCGCCGCTATGCGGACTACCCGGCGCAGTTCACGGACTTCAACCAGGTTGCGACGATCGGCGCATTCGGCTTCGGCCTCGCGCAGGTGTACTTCCTGTTCGCGGTCGCGCTGCCGGCCTACCGTGGCGGCGGCGACCTGGAAAAGGCGTCGGACAAGCCGTGGGACGGCGCGACGGGCCTCGAGTGGACGGTGCCGAGCCCGGCTCCGTTCCATACGTTCGAGCAACCGCCGCACGTCGAATAAGTTTCACAGTGCGCTTAGCCGCTGTCTGCCGTGCAGGCAGGCGCGGCGGGCGCCGAATCGAAGTTTCAGCGAAGTTTCAGATGAACCGGAATCCACAAGAAAGACGAACGCCCGAGCAGATTCGCGCGGGCAACAAGCGGCTCGGCCTCATCCTGCTCGTCATCGCCGCCGTTTTTTTTGTGGGTGTCGTGATCAAGCAGTGGTGGCTGTCCACTCACTGATGCAGTAACTGACGCAGTAGCGAGGAAGTTGTCGTATGTCGAAGCCGGAAGAGGGCGCCGTCGATCGCGCGTTCAATCGTTCGATGCTGGTGAAGCTCTTCGTCGTGGCCGGGCTGATGTTCGGTTTCGGCTTTGCGCTGATCCCGATGTATCGGGCGATCTGCCAGATCACCGGCATCAACAACCTGGTGCAGCGCGACGTCAGCGAGCGCGAGGTGAAGAACTCGCAGGTCGACACCAGCCGCACGGTGTCGGTCGAGTTCGATGCGAACGCGCGCGGCCCGCTCGGTTTCAAGCCGGAGCACAACAGCCTCGACGTGCATCCGGGCGAGCTGACGACGATCGTGTACGACGTGACGAACGGGCAGGGCCGGCCGGTCGTTGCGCAGGCGATTCCGAGCTACGCGCCGAAGCAGGCGACGGAGTTCTTCAAGAAGATCGAGTGCTTTTGCTTCACGCAGCAGACGCTGGCCGCGAACGAGTCGCGCAAGATGCCGGTGGTGTTCGTGATCGATCCGAAACTGCCGAAGGACGTGAAGACGATCACGCTGTCGTACACGTTCTTCGAACTGAATACGCCGGCCGCGCCGGCGCCGGCGACGCGCAGTACCGCGGCGCAGGGCGCGGCGAAGCCGGATGCGTGACGACGGAGACGGGGCGATGACGGAGGGCAAGCGGGGCGGGTCGTTCGGCCAGGCGGTGAAAGCGGTGCTGTGGTCGTTCTTCGGGGTGCGCAAGCGGCGCGACCTGGAGGCCGACGCGACGCAGCTCAATCCGCTGCACGTGCTGATCGTCGCGTTGATCGCGGCCGGCGTGTTCATCGGCGTGCTGATCCTGATCGTGCGTGCCGTCGTGGGCTGAGGCCCGCGGCCACGAAAGAATGCAGTGCGCAGCGCCGCGGCGCTGCGTGCAGGAAAGAGCGGTGGCGGTCGCGCCGCGCAAGAAATAAAGCCGGAGCGGTTTCCGGTACACAAATTGGACTGAAGTGGAGAATCAAGCATGAGCGGTCAAAACCAGACCCCGTACTATTTCGTGCCGCATCCGTCGCAGCATCCGATCAGCGCGGCCGTCGGCCTGCTGGTCATGCTCGGATCGGTGGCGCTGTGGATCAACGGTCACGACTGGGCGCCGTTTACGGCGCTGCTCGGCCTGCTGTGGTTGCTCTTCACGCTGTATCACTGGTTCGGCGACGCGATCGCCGAATCGGAAGGCGGTCATTACGGCAAGAACGTCGACAAGTCGTACCGCTGGAGCATGAGCTGGTTCATCTTCTCCGAAGTCATGTTCTTCGGCGCGTTCTTCGGCGCGCTGTTCTATGCGCGTGAAATCGCGCTGCACCAGCTCGGCAGCCTCGACTACAAGCTGATCTGGCCGGACTTCTCCGCCGTGTGGCCGAACGAAGGCCCCGCCGCGCTCGCCGGCCACTTCAAGACGATGGGCCCGTGGCCGGTCCCGACGATCAACACGGCATTCCTGCTGTCGTCGGGCGTGACGCTGACGATCTCGCACCACGCGCTGCGCGACGATCATCGCAAGAAGGCGATCGCATGGCTGGCCGCGACGCTCGCGTTCGGTATCTGCTTCCTGTTCCTGCAGGGTTTCGAGTATTTCCACGCGTACAACGAACTGAACCTGACGCTGAACTCGGGCGTGTACGGTTCGACGTTCTTCCTGCTGACCGGCTTCCACGGCTTCCACGTGTTCCTCGGCGGCACGATGCTCGCGGTGGTGCTGGTGCGGATGATCCGCGGCCACTTCAAGCCCGATCACCACTTCGCATTCGAAGGCGCCGCGTGGTACTGGCACTTCGTCGACGTCGTCTGGCTCGGCCTGTACGTCGTCGTCTACTGGCTGTAAATGGAAAAACGGCCCGCGCAGCAATGCGCGGGCCGTTTTCATTGGTGTCGGCCCGGCAGTTGCGAGCCGACACCACCCTGGCGCCGCCGCGACTCAGTCAGGCGGCGCTTTTACTTGGTGGCGCGGCCATGCGGCTAAATGTCACAGCGTGTCACAGCGATTGCAGCGGGCCGCGGCGGCAAATGCGTCAACGCCCGATCGGCAGGCCGGTCGAATGGATCCAGCCCATCCAGTTCGCGAGCAGGATGAACAGGAACAGCGAGACCGACAGCCCGACGCGGGTGGCGAGCGACCAGACCATGCGTTTCGTGTGGCCGCGGTCGTGCATCATGAAGTAGAGCGCCGAGCCCATGCTGGCGATGATGAGGACGAAGGCGATGGGAACGAGTATGTGCATGACGCGAACCGGACGACGGCAATTCGGAAGGAAGGGGATAATTATCGCATTTCGCTTTCGCGAATGTGCCCGGCGGGTTGCACGATGAAGATTCGCTGGCTGCCTGCGCTGCTGATTCTCGTCGTCGTCGCCGTCACGATCCGTCTCGGTTTCTGGCAGCGCGACCGCGCGCATCAGAAGGAAGCGCTGCAGGCGAGCATCGTGCGCTACGAGCATGCAGCGCCGGTCGATGTCGGCGCGCAGCCGATTCCGCTCGCGTCGATCGAATTTCATCGCGTGCGTGCGAAGGGCCGCTTCCTGCCCGAGCAAGCGGTGTTTCTCGACAATCGGCCGTATAACGACCAGCCGGGTTTTTACGTCGTGATGCCGTTTAAACTCACGGACGGCGGTGTCGTGCTCGTCAACCGCGGCTGGCTGCCGCGCAACATCGCCGATCGCACGGCGATCGAGTCGTTCGAGACGCCCGCGGGCGACGTCGAGATCGTGGGCATCGCGCGCGCCGACGCGTCGCGTGCGTTCGAGCTCGGCGAAGGCGGGTCGGCGGCGCACCAGAAGATCCGGCAGAACCTGGACGTCGCCGCGTATGCGAAGGAAACGGGGCTGCCGCTGCAGCCGTTCGTGATCCAGCAGACGAGCGACGGCGGCGACAAGCTCGTGCGCGACTGGCCGGCGGCGACGACCGGCGTCGAGCGCAATTACGGTTACATGTTTCAGTGGTGGGCCATGGCGGCGGCCGCGCTCGGCTTCGGCCTGTACGCCGCGCGGCGTGCGGCGAAGAAGTCGGCCGGCGCGTGAGCGCCATGCCAGGACGCGGCGCACGCGCCGCGGGTTCGTTTCGAGAGGTCTGATTTGTCCATGCAATCTTCCCGTCAGGGTCCGGCCGCTGCGCCGTCGCCTGCGGCCCGCAAGCGCGGCCGCTGGATGCTCGTGCTGCTGGGTCTCGTGTGCGCGGCGCCGATGCTCGCGTCGTACTTCACCTATTACGTGATCAAGCCGAAGGGCGGTTCGACCAACTACGGCACGCTGATCGAGCCGCAGCGGCCGATCCCGGCCGATCTGCAGGTCACCGACGAAACCGGCAAGACGGTGCCGCTGTCGTCGCTGCGCGGCGTGTGGCTGTTCGTGATGACGGACCGCAGCGCGTGCGACGACGCGTGCGCGAAGAAGCTCTATTTCATGCGCCAGATCCGCGTCACGCAGGCCGGCGAACGGCACCGGCTCACGATGGTGTGGCTGCGCAGCGATGCGGGCGCGATGCCGCAGAAGGTGCTGGAAGCCTATCCGGACACGCGCCGGCTCGTCGCCGATCCGGCCGCGGTGGCCGCGTGGCTGCCGGCCGACGCCGGCACGAAGGACAGCGACCACATCTACATGGTCGACCCGAACGGCAACCTGATGATGCGTTTCCCGAAAGACCCGAATCCCAGCAAGATCAAGTCGGACGTGACGAAGCTGCTGAAGTGGTCGAGCATCGGCTAAGGCGAGAGAGCGAGGCACCATTCCGATGTCGTATCTACTGCAACTCGGCCTGATCGGCTTCTGCATCGCGCTGCTGCCGCTGTCGTACGTGTGGGTGAAGGCCGACGACAACAAGTTCCGCAAGCTCGTGTGGATCACCACGTTCCTGACCCTCGACCTGGTGATGTTCGGCGGCTTCACGCGGCTGACCGATTCGGGGCTCGGCTGCCCCGACTGGCCCGGCTGTTACGGCACGTCGTCGCCGTTCATCGCGCATGCCGCGATCACGGCCGCGCATCAGGCGATGCCGACGGGCCCCGTCAGCATGACGAAGGCGTGGATCGAGATGATCCACCGCTATTTCGCGATGGCGATCGGCGTGTTGATCATCGCGCAGGTCGTGATCGCATGGGCCGCGCGGCTGCGTCGCCGTCCGCTGCACGTGTCGCCGTGGTGGCCGACGAGCCTGCTGCTGCTGATCGTCGTGCAGGGCGTGTTCGGCGCATGGACGGTCACGATGAAGCTGCAGCCGGTAATCGTCACGATCCACCTGCTGCTCGGCCTCACGCTGCTCGGCACGCTCGGCTGGCTCGCGGCGCGGCAGACGCCGCTGCCGTCTCACGACCCGGAGGCCGGGCGCTATCGCGCGGCCGCGCTCGCGGCGCTCGTGCTGCTGGTCGTGCAGATCGCGCTCGGCGGCTGGGTGAGCACCAACTACGCGGTGCTCGCGTGTACCGATTTCCCGACCTGCAACGGCCAGTGGATTCCGCCGATGGACTTCGGGCACGGCTTCCACCTGTGGCGCGCGCTCGGGATGACGAAGGACGGCGACGCGATCACGCAGGACGCGCTGGTCGCGATCCACTGGACGCACCGCACGTTCGCGTTCGTCGTGGTCGCGTACCTGATCGCGTTCGCGCTGAAGATGCGCCGCTTCGAATCGCTGCGGCGGCCCGCGAACGGCGTGCTGCTGGTCGTCCTGTTGCAGTTCGTGACGGGCCTGACCAACATCGTGCTGCAGTGGCCGCTGCCGGTCGCCGTCGCGCACAACGGCGGTGCCGCGATCCTGCTGCTGCTCGTCGTCATGTTAAACTTTCGTATCCTTTCAAGCCGCCCCGGCCGTGTCGCGCAGCCTGCGCGCGACGCCGCCCCGGCGTGACCGCCCCCATGCAACGCACCCTCTCCCAATCGCCCGGTAGCCGCTTTTCCCAGTACATGGCGCTGACGAAGCCGCGTGTCACGCAGCTCGCGGTGTTCTGCGCGGTGATCGGCATGTTCCTCGCGACGCCGGGCATGGTGCCGTGGCATGTGCTGATCGGCGGCACGGTCGGTATCTGGCTGCTGGCCGGCGCCGCATTCGCGATCAACTGCCTCGTCGAACAGAAGATCGACGCGATGATGCGCCGTACCGCATGGCGCCCGTCCGCGCGCGGCGAGATCACGACGCCGCAGATCCTGGTGTTCTCGGCCGTGCTCGGCAGCGCCGGTGCGTGGACGCTCTATACGTTCACGAACCCGCTGACGATGTGGCTGACGATCGCGACGTTCGTCGGCTATGCGGTGATCTATACGCTGCTGCTCAAGCCGATGACGCCGCAGAACATCGTGATCGGCGGCGCGTCGGGCGCGATGCCGCCGGCGCTCGGGTGGGCCGCGGTCACCGGCGCGGTGCCCGGCGACGCGTGGATCCTCGTGCTGATCATCTTCGTGTGGACGCCGCCGCATTTCTGGGTGCTCGCGCTCTATCGCCGCAAGGATTACGAGAGCGCGGGGCTGCCGATGCTGCCCGTCACGCACGGCGAGAAGTTCACGCGGCTGCACATCCTGCTGTACACGGTGATCCTGTTTGCCGTCACGCTGATGCCGTTCATCTCCGGGATGAGCGGGGCTGTCTACCTGACGAGCGCGGTGCTGCTCGGCGCGGTGTTCCTCGCGTATGCGTGGAAGATCTACCGCGACTATTCGGACGCACTCGCCCGCAAGGCCTTCCGCTATTCGATCGTCTATCTGTCGCTGCTGTTCGCCGCGCTGCTCGTCGATCACTATGCACGCCCGCTGCTCGGCGTGTAACCGCACGGTTTGAACGCAATGCTCCAATCACGGTTCGGGCGCCGCGCGCGCCAAGGCTGGATGCTCGCGTGCGCATTCACGGCAGCGCTGCTGCTCGCCGGATGCGACAACGCGCCGAAATTCCAGAATCTCGACATCACCGGCAACACGCAGTTCGGCAACGACTTCTCGCTGCCCGATACGGCCGGCAAGGTGCGCACGCTCGCCGACTTCAAGGGCCGTGCGGTCGTGATGTTCTTCGGCTATACGCACTGCCCGGACGTGTGCCCGACGACGATGGCCGAACTGTCCGAGGCGCTGAAGCAGCTCGGGCCCGATGCCGCGAAGCGCGTGCAGGTGCTGTTCGTCACCATCGATCCGGAACGCGACACGCCGGCGCTGCTCGGCCAGTACGTGCCTGCGTTCGATCCGTCGTTCATCGGCCTGCGGCCGGCCGACGAAGCGGCGCTGAAGAAGGTCACGAAGGATTTCCGCGTGTACTACGCGAAAGTGCCCGGCAAGACGCCCGGCAGCTACACGATGGATCACACCGCCGCGAGCTACGTGTTCGATCGCGACGGCAAGCTCCGCCTGTTCGTGCGCGACGGCCAGGGCCCCGGCCCGTGGGTCCACGACCTGAAGCTGCTGGTCGACTGACCGGCATTCGCCGGGCGCCCGGCCCGGCGTGTCGCGTGACGGCGCGTTTCGCGCCGTCACGCTTTCTCTCTTCCCGTTGTCGTTTGCATGTGCCGCCCGCCGCGCGGCGCGTCGGCGCGCGCGTGCCGCGCAGGTGCCGCGTTACGGCAGCGCCGGCACGTTGAAGCCGGATGCGGCGCGCGTGATCCGGAATTCCGTCACGCGATACGTCGCGAGCCCCTCGGTGACGAACGGGTCGGTCTTCAGGATCGCGTCGAGTTCGTCGCGATCGATGCGGGCCGCGAGGATCACGCCGCCTTCGCGCGGCACCTTCGGCCCCGCCGCGATGAAGATGCCCTTGTCGAACAGCGGCTGCAGATACGCACGGTGGCGTTCGAGCGCGTCGTCGATGCGCTCGAGCGATGCGGTGTAGTGGATGTCGATGACGTACATGGATGGCCCCGGAATGGCGCCGGCGCGTCGCGCGCCGGCCAGCCGGTCTTTGTAGCACAGCGGATGCGGGCTGTCGCGCCGGGGCCGTCCGTTCCGCATCGGCGCGTATTCAAGTTGTAAGCCTCGTTGCCGTAAATGCAAGGGCAACCGTTTGCGCGCGGCGGGCCGTTCGTGCGCATCGTGTGCACCGACATCGATAAAGGCACGCAGATGAGCAGAATGAGTTTGAACCGCAAGCTGTGGCTCGCGCTTGCGCTGGTATGGATCGGTCTGCTGGGCGTCGGCGCCTGGAGCGCCTACGAGACGCGCGCGACGATGCTCGCCGAACGCAAGGCCGGCATCGCGAATCTCGTCGACTCGGCGGCCGGCATCGTGACGGCGTATCACGCGCTCGCGCGGAGCGGCACGCTGCCCGAGGCCGACGCGAAGCGCGACGCGCTCGCGAGCCTTGCCGCGATGCGCTACGGCGATTCGGGCTACGTGTTCGTGATGGACTCGAAACCGGTCGTGCTGATGCATCCGACGCTGCCGAAGCTGGTCGGCACGCAGGTCGGCGACTATCTCGATCCGGACGGCAAGCCGCTGTTCGTCACGATCCTGAACGCCGCGAAGGCGACCGGCAGCGGCTTCGCCGAATATCGCGGGCGGCTGCCGCACAGCGAAACCGCCGTGCCGAAGATCAGCTACGTCACGCGGTTCGCGCCGTGGGACTGGAACATCTCGAGCGGCGTGTTCCTGAAGGACATCGACACCATCTACTACCGCACGCTGCTCGGCCACCTCGCGGTCGTGTTCGTCATCGGCTTCGTGATCAGCACGGCGATGCTGGTGATTATCCGCAACGTGCGCGCCAGCCTCGGCGGCGAGCCCGACGAAGCGGCCGCGCTCGCGACGCGCATCGCGCAGGGCGACCTGACGCAGCCGGTGCCCGTGCGCGAGGGCGACCGCACGAGCATGATGGCCGCGATGCGCGACATGCAGGCACGGCTGCAGGCGACGATCGGCGGGATTCGCCTGTCGGCCGAATCGATCGCGTCGGCGAGCCGGGAGATCTCGGCCGGCAACGACGACCTGTCGCAGCGCACCGAGGAGCAGGCCGCGTCGCTGGAGGAAACGGCCGCGAGCATGGAGCAGCTGACCGCGACGGTGAAGCAGAACGCCGACAACGCGCGGCAGGCGAGCGGGCTCGCGAACAACGCGTCGGACATCGCGCGCACGGGGAGCGACGTCGTGAACCGCGTGATCGGCACGATGGGCGAGATCGACGACAGCTCGCGCAAGATCGCCGACATCATCGGCGTGATCGAGGGCATCGCATTCCAGACCAACATCCTCGCGCTGAACGCGGCGGTCGAGGCCGCGCGCGCGGGCGAGCAGGGCCGCGGCTTCGCGGTGGTCGCGGGCGAGGTGCGCTCACTCGCGCAGCGCAGCGCGACGGCCGCGAAGGAGATCCGCGCGCTGATCGTCGACTCGGTCGAGCGCGTGCGCAACGGTTCGACGCTGGTCGGCCAGGCCGGCACGACGATGGGCGAGATCCTGCAGGCCGTCGCGCGCGTGACCGACATCATGGGCGAGATCGCGGCCGCGTCCGAGGAGCAGGCGAGCGGCATCACGCAGGTCGGGCGCGCGGTCACGCAGATGGATCAGGTGACGCAGCAGAACGCGGCGCTCGTCGAGGAGGCTGCGGCCGCCGCCGCGTCGCTGCAGGAGCAGGCCGCGCGGCTGCGCGACGCGGTCGGCGCGTTCCGGGTCGGCGATGCAGGCGGCATAGCGTCGCGGCGGGCTGGCGAGCGGGCGGCCGAACCCGCGTTCGGCACGAAGGCGGCCGACGCCGCCGTGGTGGCGTGACGCGTACGGCCGAGGCCGATGCGCGATAGGCGAAACGCAACTAACGGCCAAGCCGCGCATCCGCCGCCAGCACCGCTGCGGTGCATACCCATATGAGCGGGATGTATTTCACTTCCCGCCGATCCTGTGACACCATTTGCCCCTTCCAGCGAGTCGGGGGATACCCGTATCGCGCCCCATTTCCAGTAAGCAAGAAAGCGAGAAACAGATGAAGCGTCGCAGTCTCCTGAAGGTATTTTCCGTGCTGGCCGCCGGTGCAGCGCTGACGCTGTCGGCGGGCGCGCACGCCGAGGACAAGGTGATCAAGGTCGGCACGGTCGCCGGCCCGGATGCGGAAGTGTGGCAGCTCGTGCAGAAGGTCGCGAAGGAGAAGGAAGGCCTGAACGTGAAGGTCATCGAGTTCAACGACTACGTGCAGCCGAACGCGGCGCTCGACTCGGGCGACCTCGACGCGAACAGCTTCCAGCACCAGCCCTACCTCGACAGCCAGGTGAAGCAGCGCGGCTACAAGATCGTCAGCGCGGGCCTGACCTACATCTCGCCGATCGGCGTGTATTCGAAGAAGTTCAAGTCGCTGAAGGACCTGCCGCAAGGCGCGAAGCTCGCGGTGCCGAACGATCCGTCGAACGAGAACCGCGCGCTGCTGCTGCTGCAGACGCAAGGCGTGATCAAGCTGAAGTCGGGCGCCGGCACGGGCGGCAACAACGCGACGGTGCTCGACATCGCCGAGAACCCGAAGAAGCTGAAGATCTCCGAGCTCGACGCCGCGCAACTGCCGCGCGTGCTGTCGGACGTCGACGCGGCCGTGATCAACACGAACTACGCGCTGGCTGCGAACCTGCAGCCGACCAAGGACGCGATCGCGCTCGAAGCGCTGACGAGCCCGTACGCGAACCTGATCGCCGTGCGCGCGAAGGACAAGGATCAGCCGTGGGTGAAGAAGCTGGTCAAGGCGTACCAGTCGCCGGAAGTGCGGGAATTCATCAAGAAGCAGTTCAAGGGCTCGATGGTCGCGTCGTTCTGAACGCCGCACACCGGTCGGACCGCTGAACGAAAAGGGCCTGCGTCGCGCGCAGGCCCTTTTTCATTGGCGCGGCCGGTGGACGGCCGCGCGGTGCGCCGCGTTCAACGCCGGATTACATGTCGCCGCGCCGCGAGCAGATCGCCATGATCTGCTGGATCGCATAGTTGTCGCGCACGCCCGGCAGCGACTGCACGACGCACTCGTGAAAGCGCCGCTCGCGCGGCAGCAGCATCGCGTTGTTGCGGTACAGCGCGTCGCAGGAGCGCTGGATCAGCTGAGCCGCCGCGCCGTTGCGGCTTTCGCGCAGCGCGCCGAGCATGCACTCGTCGTATTGCGCATAGTCGTCGGTCAGCGCGAACGCCGCGCCCGGCAGCGCCAGCGCGACGACCGCGAATGCGATTGCACGGACTCCCTGTTTCATGTGCCCTCCGATGGTGTCGCCTGGGTCGGCCGACAGCATAACGTAAAGCCGTCAACGCGGCTGACGTGTTGCGCCGATGCCGGCGGGAGCCGCCGCCGGCCGGGCTTCGCGCGCGGTTGCGGGCACCGGCGGGCAGCGCAATCCGGCGCGCCGGGCGAAAGCGCGGAGTCAGGCGGTGGTCTGCGGAAATGGTATCCTCGTGCGTTCGCCGCTACGCACCTTCCCGGGGTGCGCGCGGGCCGGCCGCCGCCGAGTTTTACGCGCGGCGGCGCCCGCCTGACGGCGGCGGGAATCCATCATCCAGAACCGACACAATACGGGGGAGACTCACCCATGAAGCGATTCAAGACTTTCGCGATCCGTTCGATCGCGGCCGGCGTGGCCGCACTCGCGCTGGCAGGCGCCGCGCACGCGCAGACCGTCAAGGTGCTGTCGATCGTCGACCATCCGGCGCTCGACGCGATCCGCGACGGCGTGCACGCCGAACTGAAGGCGGAAGGCTACGGCGACGACAAGCTCAAGTGGGAATACCAGAGCGCGCAGGGCAACACGGGCACGGCCGCGCAGATCGCGCGCAAGTTCGTCGGCGACAAGCCCGACGTGATCGTCGCGATCGCGACGCCGGCCGCGCAGTCGGTCGTCGCGGCGACGAAGAGCGTGCCGGTCGTCTATTCGGGCGTGACCGATCCGGTCGCCGCGCAGCTCGTGAAGGGCTGGGGCCCGTCGGGCACCAACGTGACGGGCGTGTCCGACAAGCTGCCGCTCGATCGCCAGGTCGCGCTGATCAAGCGCGTCGTGCCGAATGCGAAGACGGTCGGCATGGTCTACAACCCGGGCGAGGCGAATTCGGTCGTCGTCGTGAAGGCGCTCAAGGAGATTCTCGCGAAGCAGGGGATGACGCTGAAGGAAGCGGCCGCACCGCGTACCGTCGACATCGGCCCGGCCGCGAAGAGCCTGATCGGCAAGGTCGACGTGATCTACACGAACACCGACAACAACGTCGTGTCCGCGTACGAAGCGCTCGTGAAGGTCGCCAACGAAGCGAAGATCCCGCTCGTCGCCGGCGATACCGACAGCGTGAAGCGCGGCGGCATCGCGGCGCTCGGCATCAACTACGGCGACCTCGGCCGCCAGACGGGCAAGGTCGTCGTGCGCATCCTGAAGGGCGAGAAGCCGGGCGCGATCGCGTCGGAGACGAGCAGCAACCTCGAGCTGTTCGCGAACACGGGCGCGGCCGCGAAGCAGGGCGTCACGCTGTCGCCGGATCTCTTGAAGGACGCGAAGACGGTCATCAAGTAAGCCGCGGCCGGCCGACCGCCGCGCTTGCGCGCCCGATCCGGGCCCGAACGACACCGCCGGACGGGCGGCTCCCACCCGGGGCCGCCCGTTCGCTTCGCCCGGCCGTACACGTCCGGCCGGGAAGCAACAGGATTTCCCCATCATGTCTTTGTTCTCGTTTCTGGGCGCGCTGGAGATCGGCCTGATCTTCAGTCTCGTCGCCCTCGGGGTGCTGATCTCGTTTCGCATCCTCAACTTCCCCGATCTCACCGTCGACGGCAGTTTTCCGCTCGGCGGCGCCGTCGCCGCGACGCTGATCTCGGCCGGCTACGACCCGTTCTCCGCGACGGTGCTCGCGATCGTCGCGGGCGCGGCGGCCGGCTTCATCACGGGCTGGCTCAACGTGCGCCTGAAGATCATGGATCTGCTCGCCAGCATCCTGATGATGATCGCGCTGTATTCGGTGAATCTGCGGATCATGGGCCGGCCGAACGTGCCGCTGATCACCGAGCCGACGCTGTTCACCGTGCTGCAGCCCGACTGGATGCCCGACTACGTGCTGCGTCCGGCGCTGCTCGCGATCGTCGTCGTGGTCGCGAAGCTCGGCCTCGACTGGTTCTTCTCGTCGCAGCTCGGCCTCGCGATGCGCGCGACCGGCGCGAACCCGCGGATGGCGCGTGCCCAGGGCATTGCGACCGGCCGCGCGACGCTTGCCGGGATGGCGCTGTCGAACGCGCTCGTCGCGCTCGCAGGCGCCTTGTTCGCGCAGACGCAGGGCGGCGCGGACATCTCGATGGGGATCGGCACGATCGTGATCGGGCTGGCCGCGGTGATCATCGGCGAGACGCTGCTGCCCGCGCGCCGGCTGGTGCTGACGACGCTCGCCGTCGTGCTCGGCGCGATCGTCTACCGCTTCTTCATCGCGCTCGCGCTGAACAGCGAATTCATCGGCCTGAAGGCGCAGGACCTGAACCTCGTGACGGCCGCGCTCGTCACGATCGCGCTGGTGCTGCCGGCGACGCGCAAGAAGCTGTTCGCGCGCAAGAACGGAGGGGCATGACATGTTGTCCGCACAAGACCTGACACTCACGTTCAATCCCGGCACGCCGATCGAGACGCGCGCGCTGCGCGGGCTGTCGCTCGAGATTCCCGACGGCCAGTTCGTCGCGGTGATCGGCTCGAACGGCGCCGGCAAGTCGACCTTCCTCAATGCGGTCAGCGGCGACCAGCGCGTCGATGCGGGGCGCATCTCGATCGACGGCGCGGACGTCACGCGCCAGCCCGCATGGGACCGCGCGCACCTCGTCGCGCGCGTGTTCCAGGATCCGATGGCCGGCACCTGCGAGGCGCTGACGATCGAGGAGAACATGGCGCTCGCGACGGCGCGCGGCGTGCGGCGCGGCTTCCGGGCCGCGCTCGACCGTCCGTCGCGCGAGCTGTTCCGCGACAAGCTGCGGCTGCTGAACCTCGGTCTCGAGAACCGGCTGACCGACCGGATCGGGCTGCTGTCGGGCGGCCAGCGGCAGGCCGTGAGCCTGCTGATGGCGTCGCTGCGGCCGTCGCGGATCCTGCTGCTCGACGAGCACACGGCCGCACTCGACCCGAAGACGGCCGCGTTCGTGCTGGAACTGACCGCGCGCATCGTCGCCGAGAGCCGGCTGACGACGATGATGGTCACGCACAGCATGCGGCAGGCGCTCGACTACGGCGACCGCACGGTGATGCTGCACCAGGGGCAGGTCGTGCTCGACGTGTCGGGCGACGCGCGCAAGGGGCTCGACGTGCCGGACCTGCTGCAGATGTTCGAGAAGGTGCGGCACGAGCAGCTCGACGACGACGCGTTGTTGTTGGGCTGACGCGCGGCAGGCGGGCCCGGCGCGGTGCGCGGTGCTGCATCGTGCCGGTTTGAGTGCCGATCCGGCCGGGTGATTCGGCGCGTGTGCGTCGCAGCGGGCCGGATGGTTACGAGGATCGCATTCGCCGCGCTTGCGATGAACCGCGACGGTTACGGCAACCTCTGCGAATTGGTTTCGCTCGGCACGCATGCCTAGCGCAGCTCGATCACGAGCATCCGAATGCCCCCTTAGCGCCTGCGTGGCCTGCCCGATTGCATCGCGATCCTGTCGCCAGACTTCCCGGCCAACGCGCAGAGGCTCGAGCCCCAGGTCGAATGGATTGCGCGCGTGTTCGGTGATCGCACATGGGCCGCGCTCACGCTACACGCACGCGCGATGGATGACGGCAGCGACAGCGGATGCGTTGCATACCTGAAACGTTTTTTTCTAAACAATTTTGGATTGCCATGACGCGCCGACTTCGGTGCCTTGGTCCTATGCCAATTTGCGACGGTTGGTACGGTTCTAGCTTGAAAGCAAAACTATCCGATTCCGGATTTTTATCCGGTATCAAGCATGCAACAAATAACGACATAACGCCCCGATTATGACTGGCGCATCATCGTGCTCGTTTCCATAACGAGTGGAAATTATTTCGCATGTCGAAGGATGAAAATCATGCTTTCTCATCGCAATCGATATTTTCGGAACGGATTGAGCGCCGTTGGATCACTCGTCACATTAATCTCCGCGCTCGCCTTCGCCGTCGCTGTTCAGGATACGAATGCGCAGGAGAAGGGCAATTCGTCTGCCGTAAAGATCAAGCCGCCTCCGTTACCCAACGGTTCCGCCCGGGTCAAGGTGAAGCCGGGTATGTCCGACGAGGAATGGGAGAAGGCATACAAGGAGACGGGGCGCCCCAAGTTCAACTTGAAGTCCGTCAAGAAAGCCGGTGGCAACGTGCAACGCGACTAGAGAGAAACGGCCATGAAAAAGATCCTGCTTGTCATCGCCCTGCTTGCCGGACTCGCGCAAATGACGTTGCCGAGCACGGCGCACGCGCAGGTCACCACGGCACGTACGCTCGTGCTGTACGACAATCCGGCCAACGACCCGTATTCGAAGCTCGGCCTGATATACAGCATCATGTTGAGGAACCTGCTTGGCCATTTCAACGCGACGGTCGATCTGGTTCCGATACAGAACTACACGGCCGGAATGGTCGCGAACCACGACGTCACTTTCTACATCGGCGACTACTACAACAATCCGATTCCGACGGCGTTCATGAGCGATGTGATGACCGCCACGAAGACCGTGGTCTGGTTCAAATACAACTTGTGGCAACTGGCATGGAACACGGCCTATACCTTCAACCAGACCTTCGGGTTCAGCTTTCTCGGCATTGCCGGGTTGAACGCGCCGCCTTCGTCAAGCAATCCGAATCCCGGCTTCTACGACACGGTCACGTACAAGAATCTGCCGATGGTCAAGTACTACGCGTATAACGCGTCAACCGGCGCCATCAACGCGGACCCGGATGTCGGGCTGACCCAGATCGTCGATGCCACCAAGGCGCAAGCACTCGTCACCATCAAGAACAGCAAGACCGGCGCAACCACGCCATACGTCATGCGCTCGGGCAAGCTCTGGTATTTCGCGGATGTGCCATTTTCCTTCATCGGTCCGACGGATCGATACCTGGTGATATGCGACATCCTGCACGACATCCTGCAGACCAATGCACCGGTGAATCACCGTGCGCTCGTCCGTCTGGAGGACCTCGACGCGTATACGACGACGAGTTCGATGACAACGCTGACGAATTACCTGTATTCGAAGCAGATTCCGTTCACGATGGCCACCATTCCCGTGTATACGGATCCGAACGGCTATTACACCGGCGGCGTCCCGGAGACGATCCATCTTGCGCAGGCAACGGGTCTCAAGAGTTCGCTGAACTACGCGATAGCGCACGGCGGCTCGATCGTGATGCACGGCCTTACGCATCAGTACGATTCGACGCCGAATCTTCTCACCGCGGTCAGCGGCAGCGACTATGAGTTCTGGTATGCGGTCCAGAACCGTCCCGTCGATGAGGACTCCGT